>JAEKKE010000087.1 GCA_019510535.1 Acidobacteriota bacterium | reverse complement strand
CCTTTCGCGTCACTCCGCGACTCGAAATCCGCGCCGGCTTCCGTTTCGAGTCAGCCAGCAACTGGAGCGAGACGCAAAATCGCGCCGCCAACTACAACCTCAACAACTGGGTCATCGACACCAACCCGATCGTCGGCAAGTATGCGCTTTCCGACAACAAGGCCAAGTTCCTCCCGGAACCTCGCCTGGGCCTCTCCTGGTCTCCCTTTGCCAGCGGTAAGACGGCGATCCGCCTCGGCGCGGGTATTCATCGTGCTCTGCTGGACAACCTCGACTACCGCCTGACCCAGGTCGCCCCCTTCAATACCACCCTGGCCTTCAAGAATGTCCCTGTCTCCAGTCTGGCCATCACGCCTTCCACAACCGCGGCAGCGGGTTCGCTGATCTCGCCCTCGAACGTACAGCCCGACATCCGCACTCCAACGGTCATTGCATGGTCGTTGCGCGTCGAACAGCAGATCGCTAGCAATACCTCGCTTACCGTCGGGTATGCAGGATCGCGCGGCTACCACCAGATCGTCTCCGGCGACCTCAACGAGCCGGCCGCGGTCGTCTGCCCGAATCCTTCCTGCCCTGCATCGCTGACCGCCGGCACCGTCTACTATCCGACGACCACCAAGCTGAACCCGAATGTCGCCAACACCACATCCTGGTGGTCGGCGGCAAACACCTTCTACAGCGCTCTGCAGGTAGATGTGCGTCGGCAGTTCTCGCACGGTCTGCAGATTCGCGGCAACTACACCTTTGCACGCAACCTCGACAACGGCTCTGCATGGAACACCAGCGTCAGCGCCAACACGCCGGCCTTCGTCAGCGTTCCTTACTTCCCCAAGCTTGACTGGGGCCGGGCCGCCACGGACATCAAACACAACGCTGCAATCAACGGTACCTGGGAGATCCCCTTCGCACACCGGCTCAGTTCCGGCATTGCGCGTCAGACTCTCGATGGCTGGACGGTCAGCAGTATCGCCAACCTGCAGTCAGGCTTCCCCTTCACACCTCAGCTTGGCTATAACCCTACCGGCAGCGGAGACACCCGCAACCCCGTACGTCCCGACGTCAATCCGAACTTCAACGGCAGCCTCTATCCGCATACCGTCAACCAGTGGTTCAATCCTGCCGCCTTCAGCGCTCCTCACTACGGCGCGGTCGGCAACCTGGGACGTGACACGCTTACCGGACCACATCTCCTGAATGTTGACCTGTCGTTGCTCAAGCGCTTCAAGGTTGGGGAGCGGGTGAATGCGCAGTTCCGAGCCGAGGCCTTTAACTTCCTGAACCACACGAACTTCTCTCTGCCCAACCCCACCATCTTCACCTCGGGACCGACGCAGGGCACGGCTGCCAATCAGACAGCCGCCGTGGTCGCTTCGCCGACGGCTGGGGTCATCACCGCCACTTCAACCACCTCCCGCCAGTTACAGTTCGGACTGAAGCTGGCCTTCTAAGTAGTCGATAACTCAAACAGATGGCGCGGCCTTCGCCGCGCCATTTTTGTGCCGCGTCCGATTAGCGCACAGAATATGCGAAAATCGATACGGGACACCTTGAAACCCCTGCCGAAAGTACCTGCGCAGGCTTAGCATAGGTGTGGCGGATTTTCGAGGAAAAATTCGCCTTTTGGAGAAGATGGTGCAATGGCGACAAAGGCTCCTGTCGAACGGAAGAAAACAACAACCCCACAAAAGAATGGAACGGCACCCGGAATGACGCGCGACGTTGTGTTCGATGTATTTCGTCGCTGGGGTTATCTGCAGGCACAGCTTGATCCGCTGGGCCAGCACCTTCCGCCGGAGCCCTTCCCGGTCGATGTGCCCGAAGACGAGCTTTCCAGCGAAATCGCGCAGGAGGCTCGCAGCTACTACTGCGGCACTATCGCAGCGGAGTTCATGCATATTCCGTCGCCTGAGCGACGCCAGTGGCTGCAGGATCGCATAGAGCGCCCGGCGCCAAAGTACGACCAGAAGCGCATCCTCTCTCAGCTGATCCGAGCGGATATCTTCGAGCAGGTTATCCAGGCCCGCTATCTCGGAACGAAGCGCTTCTCCCTCGAAGGCCTCTGCTCCTTCATTCCTTTCCTCGACCAGCTTTTTGCCACCAGCTCCGCGCTGGGGGTCGAGACGTGTGTCTTCGGCATGGCCCATCGTGGTCGTCTGAATGTGATGACCAACACTGTCGGCCGCGCGGCTGTGGAGCTTTTTACCAAGTTTGAAGATGTCGATCCCCGCTCCACGTTGGGCGGCGGCGACGTGAAGTATCACCTCGGAGCCACCGGCGCCTACACCTCACCCGAGGGCAAGAAGATGGCGCTACACCTGGCCTCCAACCCTTCGCATCTCGAAGTGGTGAATCCGGTGGTCATCGGCCGCGTACGCGCTAAGCAGACGCGTATCGGTGCAGACGGTTGGAAGAAGGTTCTTCCCATGGTCATCCACGGCGACGCAGCTTTCGCCGGACAGGGCATGACCGCCGAAACGCTGAACCTTGCCACCATCAACGGCTACAACGTCGGCGGCACCATCCAGGTACTCACCAACAACCTGCTCGGCTTCACAGCCATGCCGCAAGAGTCCAACTCAACGCGCTACTCCACTGACCTCGCGAAGCGTCTGCCGATTCCCATCCTTCACGTCAACGCGGAAGATGTCGACGCAGTCGTTCGTGTCGCCGAGATCGCCGCTAATTACCGTGCGACCTTCGGCTCCGATGTTGTGGTCGATCTGGTCGGCTATCGCAAGCATGGCCACTCCGAAGTAGACGATCCTACCGTCACTCAGCCGCGCCGCTACGCTCTGATCAAGGACCGTCCGGCGATCTACCAGGCCTATGCGCAGAAGATCGGCGTCGATCCGACGGCAGAGGCCAAGGCTGTTCAGGAAGAGTTCCTCAACGCGCAGAAGCAGGCAACGCAGGCTACCGAAATCCCGCACATGGCCGACGCACCCGCGTACTGGGATAACTACAAGGGCGGCTATCTTCCGGTCAACGACGACACCGTCACCGGCCTTCCCGCCGAACGCATTGCGGAGCTGGTCAACAAGCTCACCAGTTATCCAGCAGACTTCAACATCCATCCCAAGGTGAAGGCACTTCTCGCTCAGCGCAAGGAGATGGGAGAAGGCAAGCGTCCGTTCGACTATGGCATGGCTGAGCTGGTCGCCTATGCCTCTCTGCTTGAGTCCGGCACACCGGTCCGCCTCTCCGGACAGGACTCGCAGCGCGGCACCTTCAATCAGCGCCACAGTTTCTATACCGATACCGAGACGGAGTTCCGCTGGTCCCCGCTGCAGCACCTCAGCGACAAGCAGGCGAACTTCGAAGCCTACAACTCCATGCTCTCTGAAGCCGCTGTGCTTGGCTTCGAATATGGCTTCTCGCGCGACTTCCCCGAGGCCCTTGTTCTTTGGGAGGCTCAGTTCGGCGACTTCTCCAACGGCGCGCAGATGGTGATCGACCAGTTCATCTCCGCGGCAGAGACCAAATGGCACCTGCTCTCCGGCGTTGTGCTGCTGCTGCCGCACGGCTACGAAGGCCAGGGTCCGGAGCACTCCTCTGCCCGCATGGAGCGTTATCTGCAGCTCTGCGCGCAGGACAACATGATCGTGGCACAACCTTCCAACGCAGCCCAGTACTTTCACCTGCTGCGCCGCCAGGCTCTGTCGCCTTATCGCAAGCCGCTGGTCGTCTTCACGCCCAAGAGCATGCTGCGTCATCCGGACGCGATCTCTCCCATTGCCGACTTCAGCCACGAGCACTTCCAGACCGTGCTGCCCGAGGGCGAGGTCAAGAACGCCAAGCGCCTGCTCATCTGCAGCGGCAAGATCGGCCACAACCTCCGCGTCGAGCGTGCTAAGCGCAAGGACACCGAGACCGGCATCATCTTCATCGAACAACTCTTTCCCTGGCCGGAAGCCGCGCTGCAGGCCGCCATCGCGCAGCATCCCGACGTCGAAGAGCTCATCTGGGTGCAGGAAGAGCCGGCAAACATGGGCCCGCTCACCTACATCAACCCGAAGCTGCGTTACGCCGCCGGCGACATTCCGGTACGCACCGTCAACCGTGCTGCAGCGGCCAGCCCGGCCACCGGCTCGGCGAAGGCGCACGAGATCGAAGAGAAGCTGCTGATGGAGATCGCCTTCGGCCGCATCTAAACTTCAGCCATCACCAAATGAAAATGCCCGGCCTAGCGCCGGGCATTTTCATTTGGGAAGCTTCATCGCCGAACGCAGCGCGATGAGGCCCAGCGTCCCTACGACACCGATCAGCGCCAGCCACAGCAACTGCGGATAACGGTCGGTCAGTGGACGCTTCGCCTGTGTCTGGTGAAAGAGCACATTGCTCTCCTCCGCCCGTATCGTCGCTTCCGCCAGCCGTCCGCTCACCGGAAAGATGCGCGCATAGTCATAGACCGGAGCCGGCAGTTCCTTATCGCCGTAGTACAGCACCGGCGAACTGGCGACGCTCGCCTGCCAGCATAGCTTCCGCTGGCGCATCTCCAGGTTGACCGCGGCAATCGGCAAGGGCTGGTCGTCACCGTTCTCGACGGCAACCTCCACGGTCGCAGCCGACTGCAGGTTTGCTCCGATGGTGAACGGAATCGTCAGATCCTCGTCTTCGATCTCGCGCCCGCCGCGTGTCATCTTCACACGCAGAATCTCTCCTGTAGCCGACTCGCTGCGGCTGCCTTCCTCGGATGCACGCGCCGTCACCCTCACCGTGCGCGCAAAGTTCACTGTCTTTTCAGTCTGCATCTGGAACCGGACACGCTCCACCGGCACCTGTCGCGGCAATGCAATCGTTGTAACCGTCTGCCGCCCCTCCTGGATGAAGTTCGTACTGTGAGCCACGATGGTGTAGAGCGTCTGTTCCTCGCGGCTTGGAGGGATCGTGGCTCCTCGTATACTCCCGGCCCTAAGAGCATGCGGATTCCCCTGCGACGGAATCGGGATGAGCTCGACGTGCAGGATGGGAAAGGTGCTCTCCTGCAGATGCAGCGTCGTGTTGCGGCCGAGATGCTGGCTGGAAAGATCGAAGATCGTATAGCTGCCAAGCTCCTCACTGCCGGCCGAAACCTTCGCTGCCGCCAGAAAGTCCTTTGCATCCAGATTCAACTCGATCTCGGTATAGGGATGTCCCGGCATCACAAGATCAAAAACGAGAGAATTACCCTGGGTTGCAAGATTCAGCACGCGTGCAGGCTCGGCCTCCGGCGTGGCCGGTTCGGAGACCGTGGTGGCATAGGGCACTTCGCGCCCGTCAGCAAAGAGCCGCAGATCACGCAACGCCGGCGCGGCATGAGCAAATACGTCAGAGTCCAACACGGCGCATGCCTGGTCCGCACCGCCTGCGGAAGGCGCGGTCAGTTGGCGCTGGTAGCGAAAATCCGAGGGTTGGGGGGAAGGGGTCGACGCTGCCACCAGCAACGCCAGCCCTGCAAACCACTTCACGACAAACTACTCCTCTGAACGGGACGCGGCCTTCAGGCCGAGCCAGTCCTTCTGATAGACGAAGCTGACGGCCATCAACAGCGCGCCAAGGCCGATAAAGCTGAGAACCCGGTATCCCTGTGACAGACTGCGCATGTCGTACAGGAAGACCTTTCCTATGGTAGCGACCAGCAGCACCAGCCCCTGCCAGCGCACGAAGGCTGTACGCTTCCAGAAGCCGACCGCCAGCAGTGCCGCACCGTGCAGCATCATGAATGCCGAGAAAGTGAACTCCAACGCAATCGAATCATCCAATGTTGCTCGAACAGGTAAAAATGCAAAGATCTCGCGGCGTACGGTGACAAGCAAAAGCAAATTTAACGCTACGGAAGCGATGGCGGGAATCTGCATCTGACCACGCTTGAGATCGATCCAGATCACAACCGCCAACGCGGCCATGGCACAGACCTCGGCTACAAAACCGGCATTCGCAAACGGAGTTGGCCCGCTGCGCGTCCACCAGGGCAACGTAATAGCTCCAACGTACCCCAGGACAAGCGCTCCCAGCGAAAGCCAGCGCACGCTGGACTGCAGTCTGACTGGCTGGTGCTTCATCTTCTGGGCTGCGATCCAGTACAAAGCAACACCCTCGGCCAGCCACCCGATGGTGATCCAGCGGCCGGACGCTTTCAGCGGAATCGCAATGGTCAGGAAGACAATCGCAAGAGACAGATGAATTGCCTCTGTAACCGCGTTCGGCCGCAGTCGGATCTGTAACTGCATCAGCAAGAGATACAGCGCAGCGAACGCAACCGCTCCCCAGCTCAACCATGCGTGCCGGCCGCTATCCTGCAGCAACGAATAAAAGGTCAACGAACCATAGGCGCTTGCAGCCAGCGGCAGCCATACCGACAGCACAGCGTTCTCTTCTGATGATTGGATGAACGGCACCAGCGCAAATAAAAGAAAGAGCACCAGGGCGAAGAAGCTGACCAGACCAAACTGGTCCGCTGTAAAAAAACGCGCATACCAGGCAATGGTGTAGATCGAAGAGATCGCCAGTGCTCCCAGCAAGAGACGAGGCCACACCTTGAACACCAGCAGGACCACCACAGAGCTACTCAACAGAATGAGATAGCTGAAGAGAAAAACCACATGGTTCTGCCCGGTCGACAGAAGCCCTGGTGTTGCAAACCCTCCGGCAAGAGCGTACGCCGCAAGCAGCTCCGCATCCTGTGCCCAGGCCATCCAGGCATTCCACGCAGTCACCGCCAGCATGGCCGTGAAGACAACACCGACCGGCAGCAAGTGATAGAGCTGCAAGGAGGCCCATAAAGACAGATACAAAACCCCGGTTCCGACTGCCTTCAACGAATAGGAAAAGGCCGGAAAGCCTTTGCTGCGGAAACGTTCCGACCACAGCACAAGCCCCGCGCCTGCAATCAGACCCACCAGAATGCGTCCAGCCGGGCCGATCCATTGGTTATCGATCGCCAGCTTCAGCGCCCATGCCGCCCCGATCAATAGTGCCAGGACACCGATACGATTGAAGACCTGCGATCCCAACCGCGATTCCAGGTTCTGCCGCTCTTCTACAGCAAAACGCGGATTGGCCGGAGCCGGAATGGCCGGCACAGGAGGTGTTGACGCAGCCTGGGCTCGGGGCGGCGGCGGCTGGATGACACGCCGCCCGCGAAGCGTAGCAACCTCTTCCTCCAACGCTTCAACGCGTTTTCGTAGCAGCAACAATTGCTCCGCGAGATTTTCCGGACTACCGTCCATATGCAGGCTGTTATACCCTGTCAGCGTCATGGCCACCAACCAGATTCTCGTTGTTGAAGACGACCCCATGAGCCTGGAGCTGCTGGATGTGTTGCTCACCCAGGAGGGTTTCACCGTCACTGGCTGCGGTTCGGGCGAAGATGCAGTAGCTGCCATCACGAAGAACCAGGAGATCGGTCTCGTGCTGACGGACTTGCAGATACCCGGTCTTCGCGGTCCCGCCCTGGCCACTGCCATGCGGAAGGCCACCACCACCCCGCTGCGCATCTTCGCGATGAGCGCCACGGCGCCGGAGCACCGCCTGCCGGGCTTCGATGCTTTCCTGCTTAAACCGCTCTCCATGGAGCGTTTTCTCTCGCTCGCGCATGGTTCCGGCTTGCATCACGGCGCTGCGCCGCAGGAGTCTCACCTCCTGGACGAAGCCATCTACCGCCGCATGACCGCTGCCATGCCGGCTGCCCAGCTAAAAGCGACCTATACGTTCGCCATGGATGATGCCCTTACACGCATTACAGCCATGCGCACGGCCTTCCGTGAGAACGACAATTCCTCGTTCCGCCGCCAGGCCCATGCCATTAAGGGAGGCTGCGCCATGGTCGGAGCCGTAGAACTTGCTTCTCTTGCCTCGATCTTTGAGCGTAACGGCATCTCAGGGAAGCAAGTTGGTACCGAATTAGACGAATTCGAGCTTGCAGTAGACCGTCTGCGTCGTATGCTGGAATCGCGGTTTTGACGGGCCAATCGCCGTATCAATCCCTCTCCAGACCGGAGGAATACAGATGAAAGCAGCTACCTCGAAGTCTGGGGCGCACAGTATCGGGCACTCCGGACTTCCGGTCCGTATCGTAATCGCCGACGATCATCCAGTCGTGCGCTTTGGCGTCCGAAACATGCTCGCACCCGAACATGGATTTGATGTTGTCGGCGAGGCGGAAGATGGCGACATCGCCATCACCCAGACACTGGAACACGAGCCTGACATCCTTCTACTTGATCTGCAGATGCCGCGGCTTCCCGGCCTGGAGACGATGCGGGCGATCATGAGCCGCTCCCCCAGGGTCAAGATCGTCCTCCTCACCAGCGCCATCACCACGCAGCAACTTATTGAAGCGCTGCAGATCGGGGCACGCGGCATCGTCCTCAAAGACTCTGTTGCCGGAGATCTGTCACAGGCTGTCCGTGCCGTCGCCGGCGGCGATTACTGGATCGGCGGCGAACGGGTCGTCAACCTCGTCAAGGCACTGCATGACCTGATGCAGAAGGCCGCCGCACAACCGGAACGCAAGACCTACGGCCTTACGCCGCGTGAGCTTGAGGTCGTCTCCTGTATCGTCGAAGGCTGCAGCAACAAAGACATTGCTAAACAGTTCTCCATCAGCGAAGAGACCGTAAAGCGCCACCTTTCAAATGTCTTCGATAAGACCGGAGTCTCCACTCGCCTGGAACTCGCACTCTTTGCCATCTCGCATAAGCTAGTCCAAGCCGACAACTAGGGCATAGAAGATTCGGGCACCCATATTCTGGGTGCCCCATGTCCCTCGGGGACATGGGACGTTCGAGCGAAGCTCGAATCTTTTTGTTTCCCACCTCCAACACCCTCTAAGGTTGCCTCTACTCAATAAAAAACCAAGCCTTGTTCCCACCTTCGCAAATGGGACACCCTTTTCCATTTTTCCTCGCATCCCATCGATGCATACCGGAGTTTGCGTAGAAACGCCGGTGCTCTGAGGCCCCTCATCAACACCGAACTGAGGAAGGTGGCACAGAGAGCGATGAAGGAGCGAGACCATGTACGTCATTTACAGGTATACGTTCTATGCAATCCTGCTCGCCGCGGCCGGTCTGCCTCTAGCCGCCGTAGCGCAGGAGCCTAACCCGACAAATACATCCGCGTCGCAGTCCCGCCCTCCGGCCGGCGCACGTCTCGAAGGCGAGTACAACGGTGTTCCTCTCTACCGCGTCAGCGTCGTCCAGCGTGACCTCGATGCTGTCAACTTCATGCACCGTAGCGGCTCCACGACCCTCGAGCTGATGGGCACGCCGCTTCTCGCGAATGCCAAAGGCAAAGCCGTTGTGAAGAGCGATAAGGGGCGTATGGAAATCGAGGTCAAAGTCGATCATCTTCCGCCCGCGAACGGCTTTGGTCCGGAATACCTTACCTATGTACTGTGGGCTATCACGCCTGACGGCCATCCACAGAATCTCGGAGAACTTCTACCCTCGGGCGACGACGTCAACATCTCCGTCACCACCGGCCTGCAAAGCTTCGGCCTGATGATTACCGCCGAACCATACTATGCGGTCAGAGTGCCCTCGGACGTTGTGGTACTGGAAAACCACGTTATCGAAAACAAAACCAACGGCGTCGTGGAAAAGGTCAACGCCCACTACACGCTGCTGCCGCGCGGTCAGTACGTCTCTCAGACTAACGGGTCGAAGACCGTGATGAACCCCATCACACGTGACGAAAAGAGTCCGCTGGAGCTGTACGAAGCCCATAATGCCTATCGCATTGCCGTCAATGCCGGTGCTGAGAAGTACGAACCGCAGATCATGGCGGAGGTAAAACAGAACCTTGATAGCGCCGACTCCTTCGACCAGAACAAACACGGCGACCGCAAACAGGAAGTAACCTTCGCCCGTGAGGTTGTCCAGCGCTCGGAAGATGCTCGTGTCAGCACGCTGCGAAAGATTGCAGCCGAGCAGCAGCAGGCTGAGATCGATGCCCGTAAGGCAGCCGAGTTACAGGCAGCGAACTCTCAGGCAGCCGCTGAAGCGGAAGCAGCCCAGCGTGCCCGTGCTGAAGCAGAAGCAGCCAAGGCCCGCGCCCGCGAGGCTGAGGCCGCCCAGGCTGCTGCAAGCGCACAGCAGGCTGCGGCAAGCGCACAACAGTCCGCCTCCGAGGCCCGCGAAAAGCTGCGTCAGCAGTTGAACTCGGTCCTCACAACTCAGGAAACCGCCCGCGGTTTGATCGTCAACATGTCCGATGTCCTCTTTGACAGCGGCAAATACACGTTGAAGCCTGACACCAAGGTGGCCCTCGCAAAGGTTTCCGGCATCCTGATGGCCTATCCATCGCTGAAGGTTCAGGTGGAAGGCCACACCGACTCGGTCGGCGGCGATGACTACAACCAGAAGCTTAGCGAGAACCGCGCCAGCACCGTCGCCGGCTTTCTGGCCACGGAAGGTGTTCCACAGGACAACGTCACCGCCAAAGGCTTTGGCAAGACCCGGCCTGTGGCGGAGAACACAACCGCCCAGGGCCGCCAACAGAACCGGCGCGTGGAGCTGGTTGTTTCCGGCGCAGCCATCGGCGTGAAGGACTCCGAGAACTCCGCCACCAACACCGGTACGTCCTCCCCCACGCAAACTACTGGAACCTCTACTCCTACTGCCAACCAGCCGCAGTAGCGTTAAGTCAAACAACGACACAAGCATAGGCCGCCTACGGGTGGCCTATGGCGTCTTCGGACGTGCTAGCGTGAAAGTATGCAGCCCGTTCGCGGAAACATTGTCTTCATCACCGGCGCCAGCTCCGGCATTGGCGCAGCCACCGCCCTTACCTTCGCCCAGCAGGGGGCGCGCCTGCTGCTCTGCGCCCGCCGCATCCAGCGTCTGGAAGCCATGCGCGAAGAGCTGCTCTCAGCAGGAGCGGAAGCAATTCATCTCTTTCAGCTTGATGTCAGCGACCGCGCCGCGGTCAACCAGGCAATCGCTGACCTTCCTGATGAGTGGACCGCCATCGACATCCTGGTCAACAACGCCGGCCTCGCTCGCGGCATGGGAAAGATGCACGAAAATAACCCCGACGACTGGGACGAGATGATCGATACCAACGTGAAGGGTCTTCTCTACGTCACCAGGGCAATCGTTCCCGGCATGGTGGCACGGAAGCGCGGCCACGTCGTCAATATGGGGTCGACCGCTTCCTACAACACCTATGCCAACGGCGGCGTGTACTGCGCCAGCAAGGCAGCTGAAAAGTCGATCTCAGAAGGATTGAAGATCGATCTGCTGGGAACTCCGGTCCGCGTGACCACCATCGATCCGGGCATGGTGGAAACCGAGTTCAGCAAAGTGCGTTTTCATGGGGATGAGGCGATGGCGGCCAAGGTCTATCAGAACATCACACCGCTCACCGGCGAAGATATCGCCGACGCCATTCTGTGGGCGGTCACACGGCCGGCACATGTCAACATTCATACCATCGTGCTGACCACCATCGACCAGGGCAACGCTTACTACTTCCACCGTCACACCGGCGCCACCACCCGGTAACTCTTAGAGATGAATGGCCCAGCCAAGCTCGGCCAGCTTCTCTTCGATATCGGCCAGAGCCGTCTCCAGAGCGGTTCTGCGGTGGGGACTGGATGTGCGTTGCGACAGAATATGCTCGCGTTGCAGCTCCAGTTCCTTCAGCCGGCGGGCCTTCTCAGCTTCTGCCGCCTTTTCGATCTTCCGGTCCTGCGGTTTAGGTGCTTCGGTCTGTGCCTGCTGTTCTTCCACGGATTTACTCTCCCACCCTCGCGCCATATCTCATTCTAGCCCCGTAGCGTGTAACTCGAATTATTTATGGCGTTTGTCCTGGATTGGATACCGCCCGGATATGGCTCGAATATCCGATATTTAGGCCCCCTGAAACTGCGACCCTTAGCCCCTCCAAAACGTCTAGACATCATTCAGAAATCGGAACCGCGCGCGCTCTACAATGGACGTGTCCCGGAAAATATATCGAAAAGCTCGTTTAAGGCTGAAGAGTTCCCATGTGGATTGTCCGTCTAGCCCTGCGTCGCCCCTACACCTTCGTGGTGATGTCTGTCTTGATCCTTGTCCTGGGCATCGTCAGCATCACGACCATGAGCATCGATATCTTTCCCACGATCGATATCCCGGTCGTGACGGTTATCTGGCAGTACAACGGCACCAGTCCAGATGAGATGGAAAAGCGCTTCACCACCGTCTCCGAGCGCAGCATGACCACCACCGTCAACGACATCGAACACATCGAGTCGCAATCGGTGAACGGCATCTCCATCATCAAGATCTTCTTCCAGCCGGGAGCGAAGATTGAGTCCGCCGTGGCGCAGATCGCCGCCGGCAGCCAGGCCATCCTTCGCATCATGCCTCCTGGAACCCAGGCTCCGTTCATCCTCCGCTATTCGGCCTCGAACGTTCCCATTCTTCAGCTCGGCCTTTCGTCAGACCGCCTCACTGAAGCCGACTTGAACGATATCGGCCTGAACTTCCTGCGTACGCAGCTTGCCACGGTACAGGGCGCCCAGGTGCCCGCGCCCTACGGCGGAAAAGCCCGCAGCATCATGGTCGACCTGGATCTGCAGGCCCTCTTCTCCAAGGGCCTCTCACCGACCGACGTCGTCAACTCACTCACCGCGCAAAACCTAATTCTTCCCGCGGGCGACGTCAAGGTGGGCACCACCGACTACATCGTGCGCACCAACGCCAGTCCGCTGGTGCTGGACCAGTTGAACGACATCCCCATCCGTCAGGTCAACGGAGCCACGGTGCACATGCGCGACGTGGCTTTTGTCCACAATGGATCGCCCATCCAGCAGAACATCGTTCGGCTAAACGGTAAACGCGCCGCGCTGATCACTGTACTGAAGTCCACCAATGCCTCCACGCTCGACATCATCAAGCGCGTGAAGGAGACCCTGCCGCGCATTATCGCCAACCTTCCACCGCCTCCGCCGGACGTCATTCCCCTGCTCGATCAGTCCATCTTTGTACGGGCGGCACTGCAGGGGGTCGTCAAAGAAGCCGCCATCGCAGCCGGCTTGACGGCGCTGATGATTCTGCTCTTCCTCGGAAGCTGGCGCTCGACAATCATTGTCTCCATCTCCATTCCTCTCTCGATCCTGGTCTCCATCATCATCCTCAACATGTTCGGTGAGACCCTGAACACCATGACCCTCGGCGGCCTTGGCCTTGCTGTCGGCATCCTGGTCGATGACGCCACCGTCGAGATCGAGAACATCCATCGCAACCTCGGCCTGGGCAAGGAGATCGAGCCAGCTATTCTGGACGGCGCCGCACAGATTGCTGTGCCCGCCTTCGTCTCCACCCTGGCAATCTGCATCGTCTTCGTCCCCGTAGCCTTCCTCTCCGGCGCGGCCAAGTCGCTGTTCACGCCGCTGGGCATGGCCGTGGTCTTCGCCATGATGGCCTCTTACCTGCTTTCGCGAACGCTGGTTCCTACCATGGTGAAGTTCCTCCTCGCCTCCGAGGTGGATATGTACCAACAGATGGAAGAAGGCGGTCACCACAGCATCGCAAACGCGGGACTGATCTGGCGGATTCACTTCCGTTTCAATGACTCCTTCGAGCGTCTCCGTTCCCGCTACCATGCACTGCTGGACTGGACACTGGCCCATCCGAAGTTCACGCTGGGATCGTTCGCGCTCTTCATCGCTGGGACCCTCTGTCTTATCCCCTTCATCGGGGAAGACTTCTTCCCGCAGGTCGACGCCGGCACCTTCCGCCTGCACGTCCGTGCCGCTCCCGGAACCCGCATTGAAGAGGTGGAGCAGGTCTTCGCCAAGGTAGAAAGCACGATCCGTGAGGTTATTCCTCCGGCCGAGCTGAATACCGTGCTCGATGATATCGGCATCCCCAGCGGCGGCTTCAATCTCGCCTTCGGCGACAGCTCGCTGACCGATGTGCAGGACGGCGAGGTCATCGTCTCCATGAAGGAAGACCACCGGCCTACAGCCGAGTACCGGCAGAAGCTTCGCAAGGTTCTGCGTGAGCGCTTCCCCGACACGGTCTTCTACTTCCAGGCCTCCGACATCGTCAACCAGATCCTGAACTTCGGCCTTCCCGCCCCCATCGACGTCCAGATCAGCGGCCGCCAGACGCTGCCCAACTACGAGATCGCCCAGAAGATGCGTGCCGAAATCGCGAAGATTCCCGGCGCGGTGGATGTCCACGTCCATCAGGTTCTCTATTCTCCTCAGCTGCTGGTCAACGTCGATCGCACGCGTGCGCAGAACCTTGGCATGACTGAAGCGAACGTCGCCAGCAGCATGCTCTTCGCGCTCTCCGGTTCCGGTACCGCACAGCCGAACTTCTGGCTGAACCCGCAGAATGGCGTGAACTACATCGTCCAGGTGCAGGTTCCACAGCACCAGCTCGATTCAGTCGACTCGCTGCGACGTATGCCTATCACGTCCGGCTCCGGGGTCGCTGCTCCGCAGCTACTCTCGAATCTTGCGACCTTCCAGCATGGGTCCAGCCCGGCCATTACCAACCACTACAACGTGCAGCCGGTCTTTGACGTATTCGCCACGACAGAGGGTCGCGATCTCGGCGGCGTAGAGAAAGAGATCGACAAGATCATCGAGAAGTACCAGAAGCTCGCTCCTCCAGGAGCCACTATCACCGTCCGGGGACAGGTTAAGAGCATGCGCGACTCCTTCGTCGGTCTTGGCCTGGGCATGTTCTTCGCCGTGCTTCTGGTCTACCTGCTGATGGTCGTCAACTTCCAGAGCTGGCTTGATCCCTTCATCATCCTGATGGCGTTGCCCGGAGCCGCCTGTGGAATCCTCTGGATGCTCTTCGTCACCGGCACCACCTTCAGCGTCCCATCGCTGATGGGCGCCATCATGTGCGTCGGTGTGGCGACCGCCAACTCCATCCTGATGGTGACCTTTGCCAACGACCAGCGGCGCGCCGGCATGAACGCTATCCAGGCTGCAAGCTCCGCGGGCTTTACCCGCCTCCGTCCCGTTATGATGACCGCTCTGGCCATGATCATCGGCATGCTGCCAATGTCGCTGGGCATGGGCGAGGGCGGCGAACAGAATGCGCCTCTTGGCCGCGCCGTCATAGGCGGTCTGCTGGTGGCCACCTTCACCACCTTGCTGATCGTTCCCATCTTCTATAGCCTGCTGCGCAAGCAGGAGATCAAAGAGCTGCACGCCGAAGAGATTCCCGAGTAAGGAAGACAACAAAGCAGATGAATGCGAATACCCAGACTGAACGCTCCTCCCGCGGCCCTTATATCGCCGTCGTGGGACTCTTCCTGCTGCTTGGCATCATAGCCGTTGTTGTCTTTCTTCCCCGGCTGCGCCATAACGAAGCTCTCAAGGTCGAAGCGGACGCCGTCACCGGGCCTCCGGTCGTGGTCGTCACCAAGGTCAAGACGGGCGATAAAGACACCAAGCTGGAACTTCCCGGCACCGTGCAGGCCTTTGAGCAGGCTGCGATCTTCGCCCGCACCAACGGCTACGTGAAAGCCCGCTACGTCGACATCGGCGATCACGTCCGCCAGGGCCAATTACTCGCCCTGATCGAGGACCCCACCACGGAGCAATCACTGCGCCAGGCACAGGCCAACGTTATGCAACTCAAGGCACAGCTCGCCCTCGCCGAGGCCAACGCCAAGCTGGCCGATGCTAACGATGCCCGCTGGCGCGATCTCTACGCCCAGGGCGTTGTCAGCAAGCTCGATGCCGATACACGCGGAGCCACCGCTTCCACCAACCAGGCCACCGTGGAGGCAGCCAAAGCCAGTATCGCCGCCGCGGAAGCGACCGTGCTTAGCCTGCAGCAGCAGCTCAGCTTCTCACGCGTTACCGCTCCGTTCGACGGCGTTATCCTTACGCGCAATATCGACAACGGCTCTTTGATTACCTCCGGCTCCTCCACCAATACGACACAGATGTTTACCGTCGGCCGCTCCGATACGGTGCGCGTCTTCAGCTCTGTACCCCAGGCTGAGGCCGTCTCCGTCATGAACTCGAAGACGGCAAAGGTCACCTTCCGCGAGCTGCCGAACCATCCCTACCCTGGCTCTATCTCGCGCACAAGCGCCAGCATCGACCCGACCTCGCGCACCATCCTGGTTGAGATCGACCTGAAGAACGATGGCAAGATTCTGCCGGGTATGTACGCCACCATCCAGTTCGACGCACCGCGCGCCGAGCCACCCACCGTGCTACCCACCAATGCCCTCTTTGTGCGCACCGCCGGGCCGCAGACCTTCGTCGTTGGAGACGACAACGTCGTTCGTCTGCGCAACCTTGTCCTGGGACGCGATATGGGCAATGCGGTGGAGATCGTCTCCGGTCTGAAGCCCGGCGAAAACGTTGTCATCAACCCGACCGATATGGTCGCGGATGGGGTTCACGTGAACACAAAGGTGCTGCAATAGACTTGTAGTGGTGATCGTAGAGATTCAATCGCTGCGCAAGGTATACGACGGCAAGCAGGCCGTCACG
>JAEKKE010000686.1 GCA_019510535.1 Acidobacteriota bacterium | reverse complement strand
GGCGATGTTCGCCGGTGTTCTTGCTGTGCCCACGCAACTGACGTTTGCTCAGGAAGCTGCGCCTGCCCCAGCGCCCGCAGCCGCCGCCCAGCAGGATAAGCCGGAATTGACGGCTCCTGAAGAGCAGAAGTCCGAGAAGAAGGACGAAGAGTCCAACGAAGCCTTCCTGAAAAGCCCGATGGTGGTGAAGATCGGCCATGCCCTGGGCATGCAGCCGGACACCGCCGCCACCGCCTTCCAGGTGCTGAACTTTGCGATCCTCGCGATTGCCGTTCTCTACGGCCTGATGAAGTCGCTGCCCAAGGCCTTCCGCAACCGTTCCGCCACTATCGGTAAGCAGATCAATGAGGCCCGTTCGGCGACCGAGGCTGCCAATGCCCGCATGTCCGCTGTCGAGGCGCGCCTTGCAAAGCTGGATGGTGAGATCTCGGCGCTGAAGTCGCAGGCCGCTGCCGATGCCGCCGCCGAAGAGGCGCGGATGAAGGCGCAGCTCGAGGACGAGAAGAACAAGATCGTTACCGCAGCCGAGCAGGAAATCGCCGCGGCCAGCGCCCATGCACAGCGCGCCATCAAGGAGTACGCAGCCGAGCTGGCGATTTCGCAGGCAGCGCAGAAGCTGCAGGTTTCGGCTGAGACTGACCGCCTTTTGATCCGCGACTTTGCGGAGCGTCTGGGCGGGAAGGGAGGCCAGAACTAATGGCAGATGTCTCTCTTCGTTACGCACAGGCTTTTGCGGATGTTGTTGCCGCTTCGGATCTCGACCGCGAACAGGTTCGGCAGCAGTTGGATGATTTTGCAGGATCACTCGCCGGCAGCCGTGAACTCCGCGAGCTCCTTGAGAACCCGTCGATCGATCAGGCCACCAAGGTGAAGGTGCTGGACGCGGTGGGTGGACGGATTGGTTTCGGCCGTCAGGTACGGAACTTCCTGGCCGTGCTGACCGCACACGACCGCATGGAGATGCTGGGCGATGTGCTGGATCAGTACAATGCCATCGCTGACAGACAAGCTGGAATTTCGGAGGCTGAGATCATCAGCGCCCATCCTTTGACCAACGAGGATAAGGCGCTGCTGGAACAGAAGGCCGGAGCCCTGGCTGGTGGAAAGGTGCGTGCCAGCTATAAGCAGGACGCCTCTCTGCTGGGTG
>JAEKKE010000211.1 GCA_019510535.1 Acidobacteriota bacterium | reverse complement strand
TATAATAGCGGCAGTACCGCAGCCGCCCCAGTGACCAATGTTCTGCACGGCGGCCAGACGGTCTCGACCTTCAGCGGCCTTATTTCCGGCTGCAACTGCGCGTATAATGGCTACGAGTTTGGCCAGCCCGGCATACTCACGCCCGCCAATCTGGGCACTATCCCGGCGGGCCAGACCGCTATCGCAGTGGGCGGTAATGGCGCCGCCGCAACGGCTGAATCGATCTATGGCAATACCCGCAACGCCTCGGCGTTCGGCCGCTTCAGCTATAAAATCAATGACGACACCACCTTCTTCACCCAGCTCTCGCTCACGCAGGCCAACGAATTCGGCTATTTCTTCCCCTCGCAGCAGGAGGGCAGCCGTCAGACCACCACCTATTTCAAGAACAACCCCTTCCTCCCGCCGGCCACCCAGGCCCTGCTCGGCGATAACAGCGCCACCAACCCCAACTGGGCGACCGACGGCAGCAATACCTTCAAGGTGTCGGAATGGTATCACGGCAAGTACCGGTCCAAAAATACCAACAACGTCACGCGCAACATCGTCTTGTCCACCGGCGTGAATGGTGTGGTGTTCGGGAATTATGCCTGGGACGCGCATTACACCCATGGCGAAAGCCGTCTCTCGACCTCTGGCATCAATAACGGCAACAACCAATTCCATGATGCGGCGCAGGACGCGGTGGTCGAGAATGGCGTGCTGAAGTGCTGGAATGAAACGACCGCGGCGATCGCGCAATTTGGCCGTCTCTATCCGGGTTGCGTGCCGATCAACACCTTCGGCGACAACGTGACCACCGACGCGCAATTTAAGTATTGGAGCCGAACCACCAATTTCCGCCAAACCAACATCATGGACGATATCGCCGCCGACATTTCGGGCGATCTCTTCCAACTGCCGGCCGGCCCGGTCAAGGTGGCGCTGGCGGGCGAAATGCGCTGGCTCGACTATACGATCGATTCCAATGCCTCGCCGACTGCAGTGGTGAATTGCACGGGCTTGCGCCTTTGCGGCAACGCCGCCGGAACCGGCTTCGTCACCAATCAGGCCAGCGTGACCCAGACCTTGTGGGACAACAACACCCTGCCGTCCGTCCATGCCTCGCAAAATGTGTGGGAATTCTCGGGCGAAATTGGTGTCCCAATCCTCAAGGATATTCCGCTGATCCAGAGCTTGAACGCAGACCTGGCGGGCCGCTACACCAATTACAGCGTCTCCGGCTCGGTACAGACCTGGAAGGTCGGCCTGGACTGGCATGTGAACGACAGTGTCCGCTTCCGCGGCACGACCTCCGTCGACATCCGTGCCCCAACACTGAACGACCTGTATTCGCCCACAATCTCCGCCAGCGGGCCCTTCCTCGATCCGCTGACCAAATTCAATCCGGGCGGTATCCAGACCTTGTCCGGCGGCAATCCGGCCCTGCAGCCGGAAACATCGCGCACCTATACGGGCGGTGTGGTCTTGACGCCGAGCTTCATTCCCGGCCTGACCCTTTCGGCGGACTACTATCAGATCAAGCTCAAGAACGCGATCGTCAACATCAGCGGCAGCGATCAGTCGATCGCCAATCTTTGTATCGCATCAGGCGGGTCGTCGCCTTTCTGCGCCTTGTATGTGCGGCCCTTCCCCTACACCAACACCACGCCGGCCAACTATCCTACCCTGCTCAAGAGCCAGCTCCTCAACGCGGCGTTCAATGTGACCGAGGGCGAGGATTACGAGATCGACTATGGTTTCGATACGACGGAGGTGTGGTCTGATCTCCAGGGCCAGGTCAACCTGCGTGCCTTGCTAAACGTGGCCCCGGTGAACACCACCAGCAGCTTCCAGGGTGCACCGCTCAAATACACCAACCAGCCCAAGGGTCATGCCACGCTGTTCGCCGACTACACGCTCGGTGACTGGAGCGTGGACGCCCAGTGGCACTGGTTCAGTGGCGGGACCAACATCCAGGTTTACGGACCCGGGCAGACTTTCTATGCCCAACCCTATTATACCAGTTTCAGCACAATGGACTTCACCCTCACCAAGCAGTTCACCGTCGGCGACGGCGCGGTCATGTCCGCCTATTTCAACGTGCAGAATGCCTTCGACTCCATTCCGCCCTATACCGTCGGATCGTCCGGAAACCCTGGATCCATCTTTGGCGGAATCCCCCTAAACGAAGACGTGATGGGCCGCTATTTCACCATCGGTATCCGCGGGAATTTGTAATACCCGCACAGTCCGAGCAAACGACAGGGCGCCAGCTTTTGCTGGCGCCCTTTTTCTTTGTGTTGCTGTTTTATTTGTTGAACCCCCTCCGGCCTCGACTATCACGCCGCCTTGCGGCGGCGCCCGTCTCGGCCACCCTGGCTCGCGCGGCTCACTGCGCTGTCGCGCGCCGCGCTGCGCCGCTTCGCCCCCTTGGGCGTGCTTACGCACGCGAAGGGGGAGGCGGGTTACGGCCCAGCGGATGGTCGCCGCGCGAAATGCGCGGCTCGAGAATGTTGCATCTGCACAGGCTTGGGCAGGCAGAAAGGCCGTGCTAGGACTCCCCCAACAACAACAAGAACCAAAGTGCGGGGAAATGGCGTTGCGATCGGGTGGCATAGGCGTTCTGGCATTGCTGTTTCTGGCGGGACCGGCCTGGTCTGAGTCTTTTGAAACCCGGCTTTCGTCATCACCTTTGACCGACGGCACCCGTATCAACATTACCGGCGATGGCAGGGCGTTGGTGGAATGGGACGGCAATATCCTGTCGGTCAGCGGAAATTTCCAGGGCTTGGCGACCCACGCCACGACTGCGGCGATCTATGACGGCTTGGGAATCGGAATTCCCGGACCCAAGGCTTTCGACCTGTCGCTGACCCAGGACACGTCCGGCATGATCTGGGGCAGCCTCGCCCTTACCCGCAAGCAGGTCGCGGCCCTGCGCGCCGGTCATTTCTATGTCCAGATCAACAGCGAGAAGGCGCCCGACGGCAATCTCACCGGCTGGCTTCTGCCGCCGCATCCCTTCCCCGGTGAAGGCGTGCCGGTGGCCGGCGCCGGCTTCCTGCCCCAATTTGATGTGCCCCAGAAATTGAACAACCGATGAAAAAGCTTTTGTCGACATCCGTTCTTGCTGCCGCGCTGGTCAGCGTTGCGGCCATCGCTCTGGAGGACGGACCCTTCACCGCCGAACAGGCGCGCAGCGGCGCTGCTTTATACGCCGCCAACTGCGCCGGCTGTCATGGTGCGCGTCTGCAAGGCGCGGGCGAAGCGCCCCCGCTGGCCGGTTCCAGTTTCATGGCGGCCTGGGGTGGTCGTTCGGTGGACGAGCTCTACAATCTGGTGAAGGCCTCGATGCCATACGGCAATGGCAACAGCCTGGAGGCCGACAGCTATCGCAAGATCGTCGCCTATGTGCTGTTGGCCAACGGCGCCAAGCCCGGCAACGCCGCGCTTGCCGGCAACGAGGCCGTCAAAATCAGCAGTGTTGCCGACGGCAAAGCGTCCGCTGCCGTAACGGCGCAAGCGCCGGCGGGCGGCGGGGACGAGGGCGGCGCGCCGCGAGGCGCCACCTCCTATCCGCCGGGCCGTTTCGGCTTGACGGTTGCGGGCGAGCTCCAAAGCTACAATCCGGTCACCGATGCCATGCTGGCCAAGCCGGCGGACGCCGATTGGCTGATGTACCGGCGCAATTACCAGGGCTGGAGCCATTCCCCGCTCAAGGACATCAACACGGCGAATGTGAAGAACCTGCAACTCGCCTGGTCCTGGGCGATGAATGACGGCGGCGCCAGCCAGGTGACGCCCATTGTCCATGATGGGGTCATGTTCCTCTCCAACACCGCCAATACGGTGCAGGCGCTGGACGCCAAGACGGGCGAACTGATCTGGGAGAACCGCATCGGTCCGGCTCCCACCCGCGCGTATGGCGCGACGCGTTCGCTGGCGCTGTATGGCGACAAGGTTTTCGTGCCCACCACTGACGCCAAGCTGTACGGCCTGGACGCCAAGACCGGCAAGATAGTCTGGCAGACTGTGATCGAGGACGCCAAGGAAGGTTATAGCAACACCGGCGGCGCCATCGCCATCAAGGGCAAGGTGCTGGTGGGTCTCACCTACTGCAACCGCTATGAGACCAAGCATTGCTTCATCAGCGCCTATGACGCGAACACCGGCAAGGTGGCGTGGCGCTTCAAGACCATTGCCCTGAAAGGCGAGCCGGGCGGCGATACCTGGAACAATTTGCCCGACGAATTCCGCCAGGGCGCCGAAACCTGGATCGCCGGCACTTATGATCCCGAGCTCAACACGACCTATTGGGGCACGGCGCAGTCCAAGCCCTGGACCCGGCTCAGCCGCGGCAGCGGTATCGGCGCGACGCTTTATGCCAATTCCACCCTGGCCCTGGATCCGGACACCGGAAAGCTCAAATGGCATTACACCCACGCGCCGGGGGAGAATTTCGACCTGGATGAAGTGTTCGAGCGGGTGCTGGTGGATCACGGCACCAGCAAAGATGTTCTCACCATCGGCAAGGTGGGGGTGTTGTGGAAGCTCAACCGGCTCACCGGCCAGTATGAAGACAGCGCCCAGACGGTCTTTCAGAATGTCTATGAGAAGATCGATCCCAGGACCGGTATCCCGACCTACCGCAAAGACGTGCTGGAGGCCAAGGTTGGGGACTGGATCTCGTCCTGTCCGGGGCCGGCGGGCGGACATGACTGGCCTGCCACCAGTTACGATCCCAAGACCGACCTGATGGTGATCCCCCTGCATCAGAGTTGCGTCTTGATGCGCGCCGAACCGATGGAAAAGAAGATCGGCGTGGG
>JAEKKE010000683.1 GCA_019510535.1 Acidobacteriota bacterium | reverse complement strand
TGAAGATATACGTATAGCTCCAGCGCTTTTCTTGGCCCGGGGCTATATCCAGAGCGATATACGGTTCTACTGACTGAACTTTGTCGATTGAGAAGACATTTAGCCTGGTGATCGGCTGGTCCCCTTTAATATCGACGCCAGCGCCACCGGCGCGAATGACGATATCGTAATCGGCGGCAGTCTCGCCGAATCCGGTCACGAGAAAGGAGATGCGCTCCTTTGGCTTCATTGGGCGCAGATAGCTCAGCGCCCTGCCCTCGACCCGTATCAGATCAGACGGCGGCTGGTTGGTAGCCACCGTCAGCGGGAAGGGAAATGTCATCTGAGTGCCGACATTGCCATGCACCAGCCGCAGGAAGTTATGGTCGTAGACCGAAGTATTGATCGCCCTGCTCCCCGTGTTAGTCAGCCGGTGCTCGATGATCAGCTGGGGCTTCCCCGGTTCAAGCCGCAAGATCTTCTCGTAGGTGTAAGCGGTTTCCCCATTCTTCAGGGTTTGAATAAACGTGACCCCAGCCTGTGACGGGCTGATGGTCCACGTGCCAGGGTCTTCCACCTTATAGTGGCGATAATGATCATAGGCCTGGTTATCGGGCTGGCGCAGGACGCCGACGCCGATCTTGACGAACAGGCCAGGCCGGGGTGCGAAGTCTAGCGGGGCGAATTCCTCCACTGGGCCGCTGGTGGCGCTATCGGGACCGCCCACCACTGCCCCGGTGGCGTCATAGGTGTAATCCAAAACTTGAGGGGCAGTGCGGTCGAACCAGGGGCCATAGAACTCTCGACCCTTCAGCGTCAGGCTGGTCACCACGCCTGCCTGATCGAAACGGGTGCCGCGATAGAAGGCATTCGGTCCGGGCGGCGCGATATGGGCCACGATCTGGCCGTTGCCGATGGTGATGCTGGGCGAGGATTCCAGCAAGTCACTAACGGGCGCGCTGGCGGTAGGTATCGGCTGGGCCGGTTGAGCCGCCGCGGCGCCGGCCAGCCACAAGCCCGCAAGAACCAGCCAGGCTTTCATTTGGCGTCGCCGGGTCCGTAGTAATCCAGCGTGTGGCTCCAGCTTTTGGTCTCACCGGGCGCCAGCTTGATGTCCATGTAGGGCTCGATACCCATGGTCGAGGGCACCGACCACCATAGCAGCCGGCTTA
>JAEKKE010000682.1 GCA_019510535.1 Acidobacteriota bacterium | reverse complement strand
TAAACTACTGAATTTGAGCGCCTTAGCGTGGCCGTTCGAAACTTCGGTGACATGCTTATTTTAGCACGTTCCGGGGGTCTCCTGCTGGGGTCCGGAGATGCCGAAACATGGCGTTTTTCGCGGGAAATGGCACACTTTTTTCATGGAATACACGCTGCGGACGGCACGAGCCGAAGATGTCCCTTACTTGCAACAGTTGCTGGAAGTCTCGGTCCGCTCGCTGCAGGCCGGAGACTACGGTCCAGAGGAGATTAATGCCGCCGTCCGCACCATCTTCACGGTCGATACCCGGTTGGTCGCCGATGGCACCTATTTCGTCATAGAGGCATCGGACGGCGCCTTTGCCGCCTGCGGAGGCTGGAGCCGCCGCAAAACCCTCTATGGCGGGGATGCGCAGGTGGAGGCCAAGGAACCGGAGTTGCTTGACCCGGCAAAGGATGCCGCCAAGATCCGGGCGATCTTTGTGCATCCGGATCACGCCCGTAAAGGGTTAGGCAGCCTGGTATTACGTACCGCCGAGGAGGCCGCCGCAGCCGAAGGGTTCCGGGAATTGGAGATGGGTGCGACTCTTACCGGATATCCGGTTTATTTGAAACACGGGTATGTCGAGGTGGAGCGTCATCATGCGCCAGTTGGTGATGGATTGACCGTTGAGGTGGTGCGGATGCGGAAGGCGATTTAGCAGACGTAGTGGACATCGAGAGTTCGTGTTGTCTGTGTCAGGAATTCCGGGCAAACCATCGTCCTTAGCGCTGAAGGCGCGTTCTATATCAGCCCGGGCATCGCCCCCAGGTCCACGTCCCCAAAACGATCAGAAGCTTCTCTCACCTGCAAAGCAGGTTCGATCCACCCCATGCTGGTATAGAGCGCGCCTTCAGCGCTTTTTATTTACTTTCCAACTCCTCTCGCACCGCCCTTGCAGCCGTCACCATGTTTCGCAACGAAGCCTCCGTCTCCGGCCACTGACGGGTCTTGAGGCCGCAGTCAGGATTGACCCACAGCTGCTCCGCCCGCAACGACTCCAAAGCCATGTCCAGCAGGCTGTGGACCTCGTCCTGCGAGGGCACGCGGGTGGCGTGAATGTCCCAGACACCTGGACCGATCTCGTTGGGATAGCCCTGTGCCTTGAAGTCCTGCAGCAATGCCATCTTCGACCGTGCCGACTCCATCGAGATAACATCCGCATCCAACGCCGCAATAGCAGGCAGGATGGTCTCGAACTCGGCGTAGCACATGTGAGTATGCACCTGGGTCTCCGGCTTCACCGAACTGGTAGCCAGGCGGAAGGCTTTCACCGCCCAGTCGAGGTAGGCCGCGTACTCGCTCTTCCGCAGCGGCAGCCCCTCGCGCAGTGCCGGCTCATCGACCTGAATTACGCCGATCCCCGCGCGCTCCAGATCTTCAATCTCTTCGCGCAGAGCAAGGGCGATCTGGAAGGTAGTCTCGCTCTCGGGAATGTCATTGCGGACGAACGACCATTGCAGAATCGTCACCGGCCCGGTGAGCATGCCCTTCATCGGCTTCGAGGTCAACGACTGCGCGAACTTCGACCAGCGCACCGTCATCGGCTCCGGGCGATGCACGTCAGCGTAGATGACAGGCGGCTTGACGCAGCGGGAGCCGTAGCTCTGCACCCACCCGTTCCTGGTGAAGGCGAAGCCGTCGAGCTGCTCGCCGAAGTACTCGACCATGTCGTTGCGCTCGAACTCGCCGTGCACCAGCACATCGAGCCCCAGCTCTTCCTGGCGGCGGATGCAGTCGGCCGTGGCCTCTTCGAGGAACTTCTCGTACGCCGCGTCGTCGATCTGTCCCTTCCGCCAGGCAGCACGGCGGCTGCGCACCTCCTGCGTCTGCGGAAAGCTGCCGATGGTGGTTGTCGGCAGTAGTGGCAGACGCAGCGCTGCACGTTGCAGCGGAGCTCGCTCCGCGTACGTCTGTGGACGCGAGAAATCCGTCTCACTGAGCCTGG
>JAEKKE010000684.1 GCA_019510535.1 Acidobacteriota bacterium | reverse complement strand
CCCGTCTGGTTGAGAGCGGATCTTTCGCATTGAACCCGGCCTCGCTGTCATTGAAGAACAGGTCGCCGTGCAGCCGGCTCTGGCCCGGCTTGGTGTAGATCTCGATGCGTCCGCCGTCATAGGGAGCTTCTGTAAACTCAGCGGAAAAGAGATCGGGATTGATACGGATGAACGCAATCGCGTTCTTGGGCGGTATGCGGCTTTCCAGGCGAAAGCCATCCACCGTAATCAGGGGGACACCGCCAAGACCACCCGCAGCCGCGGTGTAGGACTGCAGTTGCCGCTGCAAATCATCCGGATCGTCGGCCAGGTCGGTAACCTCGCTGCCTGCCAGCGTGCGTTCGCCGGTGGAGGTATTGACCTGCACCGAGGAGACGTTGACCTCTTCCTGAACGGACTCAATCTGCAGCACGATACGCAGATGTCCTGCGTGCGAGGGCGAGATAGTGAGGGTGCGTTCCGCGAACCCGCTGGCTGCGACCTGCAACGTGTGCTGTTGCGCGGCGACGCAGCTATAGACAAACTCGCCGAGCTGGTTGGAGCGAGTGGGTGGCAACTGATCGAGCGTCAGAACCGCACCGACGATGGCGGCTCCCGTTCGATCGACCACATGACCGTCTACCTGTATGCCGCCGTCGGCACAGGACTGCTGGCCATGGGATATCAGTGGGAAAAGAAGTGGCAGGAAATAGAAGATCCCGGACCGCCATTGACGGAATGGGCCGTCGGACCTCATGAATATATGGTCCTGAAGGATCTCTGTTCCGGCACGTTGCCCACGGCAATGCAGGAAAGAAGTCTGAATTGGTTGTGGTCCACACAATACTGCTCAGCCATGGGAGCCCTTTTTCTATGTCCTGGATACGAGTGCTGGACACGAACGTCACTCTACGATATACAGAGTAATGCATCGCACTCCCCCGGTCACCCTTGTGGCATGGACACCACTTCCCGGCATAGAGGGGGATTTCGATTTTCTCGTCCTCGATAGTAAGCGCAACCACGTGATTATCGCGGCGGAAGAGCACCATACGCTCGAGGTCTTTGACGCAGCCACAGGAGCTCATCTGCAAAGCGTTCCCGGAGTGAAGACGCCGCATACTCTGGCCTATGTGCCAGAAAAGGACGAGATACTCGTCGCGGATGGTGGCGACTCGTCTACGCTGTTCTTTTCCGCGGCGGACTTTCGTCAGGTCGACCGCGTGCCGCTCATCGACGGCTCGGTGACCGGTAAGACTGACTCGCCGGATGTTGGCTACTATGACGCTCGCCGGCACACGTTCTACATCGGCAACGGCGGCAAGTCCGCAAACCTTTCCTACTCCGAGATCACGGCGATCGATG
>JAEKKE010000210.1 GCA_019510535.1 Acidobacteriota bacterium | reverse complement strand
ACCAGAGGCTCCGTAGACGCCTTTGCCGCGGCCTGCAGTTTGGGCAGATCGCCCAGCGTCAGCGAACCGGAGAGACGCATGATGAGGATTCCCTCCAACGCACCAGGAGCGGTATCAATCTTCAAGGGCACAGGCGGCATGATGCCTACCACTATACCAAGCAGGAACCAGGGGCAAGGGAATCGTTATTCGCTGAGTTCCCTTCGATACAATCAACACTTATGCATCGTTGGTCTCAGCTCTTTATCCCCACCTTGCGCGAGGCTCCGTCCGACGCCGAGGTGGCAAGCCATAAGCTGCTTCTCCGGGCCGGGTATGTGCGCCAGTTGGGCGCCGGTATTTACAGCTACCTGCTTCTCGGCAACCGCTCGATCAACAAGATCGTCGCTATCGTCCGCGAAGAGATGGACGCCATCGGGCAGGAGTTCCTTCTGCCGGCGCTGAACCCGCGCGAGATCTGGGAGGCCAGCGGCCGCTGGTCCGTGATGGGCGAGAATATGTTCCGCCTGAAGGACCGCAAGGGCGCAGACCTTTGCCTGGGCATGACCCACGAAGAGGTCATGACCGACATCGCCCGCAAGGAGCTGCGCAGCTATAAACAGCTTCCGCAGATCTGGTACCAGATCCAGACCAAGTTCCGCGATGAGCCCCGTCCCAAGGCTGGTCTGCTGCGCGTCCGCCAGTTCATCATGAAGGACTCCTATAGCTTCGACATCGACGCTGCCGGCCTGGACGTGAGCTACGACAAGCACGACCGCGCCTATCGGAATATCTTCTCGCGCTGCGGCCTGGACTTTGTCGCTGTCGAAGCCGACTCCGGCGCGATGGGTGGCTCCGCTTCGCAGGAGTTCATGGTCTACACCGAGGCCGGTGAAGACCTGATCGCAAGCTGCCCCAACTGCCACTACGCCGCCAACCTGGAGAAAGCCACCAGTGCCCTGGCAGTCGTCACGGAACTCGAAGACGGCGTCGTGGAAGAGGTCTCCACGCCTACCCAGCGCACCATCGACGAAGTAGGCGCGTTCCTGAAGGTTGCCCCGGTCTACCAGATGAAGACCATGGCGATGGTTGTCACCACGCCCGACGGCAAGTCGAAGACCATCGTCGCCTTCCTGCGCGGAGACCACATGCTGAACGAGGCCAAGCTTGCAACCGCCGTCGGTGGAGGCGATCTGCGTCCTATGGTCGCTGAAGAGATTCTGGCAACGTTCGGCGCTCCGGCCGGCTTCCTTGGCCCCATCGGCGTCAAAGCTGACTTTGTCATCCTCGATGCTGCCCTGGAGGGCCGCAGCAACCTGATCACCGGCGCCAACAAAGAAGGCTTCCACCTGCGCAACGTCACGCCGGGTAAGGACTTCAAGCCGACCCTGATCGCCGACGTCCGCAACATCAACGAAGGCGAGCCCTGCCCGAAGTGCGGCACCTCGCTCAAGCTGGGCAAGGCAGTTGAGATTGGACACATCTTCAAGCTTGGCTATCGCTACTCGGAGTCGATGGGCGCCAGCGTGCTCGACAGCAATGGCAAGGAAGTGATGCCCATCATGGGTTGCTACGGCATCGGCATCGAGCGCATTCTCACCGCGGCCATCGAGCAGTCGGCGGCCAATCGCGGCATCGACGCCAGGGGCGAGATCAGCTACGCCATGCCGCCCTCCATCGCGCCGTTCGAAGTGGTGGTCACGGTGACCAACGTCGCCGAAGAGACGCTTCGCGCAGCCGGTGAAAAAGTGGCCCAGGCACTCGACAAGGCTGGCTTCGATACGATTCTCGATGACCGCGACGAGCGCGCCGGAGTGAAGTTCAAGGATGCCGATCTGGCCGGTATCCCCTTCCGTATCAACATCGGCAAGAAACTTGCCGAGGGTAAGGTGGAGTTCGTGAACCGCCTGACCAATGAGAGCGTAGATGTTGCTGTAGAGGAAGTTACACAGGCACTGACGCGTGTCTGCGAATCTGCGTCTAAGTAAGAGAACGCCTATGGCCGTAAAAGTGAAGATCGGCGGCAACAGCCGCACCGGCGCCCAGCACTCGCTGGGCGTTCGTATCCTTCGGGTCGCGCTGATCGCGTGCTCGGCGCTGTTGCTTCTGTTCTTCTCCGTCTTTGGCTACTACTACTTCAAGTACCAGAAGATTGTGGACGATCGGCTAAATGCCGGTCCCATGTTCACCAACACCTCACAAATCTTCGCCGCACCGCGCGAAGTGCGTCCCGGCCAGAAGCTGAGTGCCGGCGCCATTGGGCAGGAGCTGCGTCAGGCCGGATACAACAACAATCCGCAGATGGGTACTTACCAACTGCGCGGCGATACCATTCTGATCAAGCCTGGTCCGCAGAGCTTCCACTCCACCGATGGAGCGACGATCACCACGGAGGATGGCGAAGTGCAGTCCATCACCGCCGAGAACGGCGTGGCGCTGCGCGGCTATGAGCTGGAGCCACTGCTCATCACCGGCCTCTCCGAAGATAAGAACCGCATCAAGCGCCGCCTGGTCAGCTACAAGGACATCCCGCAGCGCATGGTGCAGTCAGTCACTGCAATCGAAGACCGTCAGTTCTTCGAGCACGGCGGCATCAACTATGCCCGTACCATCAAGTGCGGTGTACAGGATGTGTTGAGCGGCCGCAAAGCCTGCGGTGGATCCACGCTGACGCAGCAGCTAGCCCGCGGCTTCTTTCTCACTCCGGAAAAGCACATCAAGCGCAAGCTGATCGAGATCCTCATCAGCTTCCAGCTCGAGGCCCGCTTCTCCAAGCAGCAGATCTTCGAGATGTATGCCAACCAGATCAACCTGGGTCAGCGTGGCAGCTTTGCCATCAACGGCTTTGGTGAAGCGGCACAGGCATACTTCGGCAAAGACCTGAAGCAGCTTGACCTGGCCGAGTGCGCGATGCTGGCCGGCATGATCCAGCGGCCCAACTACTTCTCGCCCTATAAGCATCCGGAACGCGCGATGGAGCGCCGCAATATCGTTCTCGATTCGATGGTAGAGACCAACGCCATCACGAAGAGCGAGGCCGAGCGCGCTAAGGCTGAGCCGATCCGTCTGGCTCCGCCGAACGTCGATGCCTCTGAGGCTCCATACTTCGTCGACGTCGTGCACGACAACCTGGTACAGCGCATCGGTGACCAGGAGCTCTCGCACCAGTCACTGCGTATCTACACCTCGCTCGATCCTGATCTGCAACGTGCCGCATCAGAAGCTGTTGCCATCGGCATGCAGAACGTGGACGAGATGGTCCGAAAGCAGCATCGCGGCAACGGGCCCATCACCTGGCCGCAGGTCTCTCTCGTCGCCCTTAACCCACACACAGGCCAGGTGCTGGCCATGGTTGGCGGACGCAACTATGGCGTCTCGCAGTTGAACCACGCCACCTCGAAGCGGCCCACAGGATCGATCTTCAAACCCTTCGTCTACGCCGCAGCCTACAACGCCAGCGTCAACGGCCAGACGATCGGCGATAAAGGCATCTTCACTGCAACGACGATGCTGGATGACGAGCCCACCACGTTTACCTTCGATAACGGCCGTCAGACCTACACGCCGCGCAACTACAAGGACGAGTTCCACGGCTCTGTCACCGCCATCTATGCCCTGGCGCACTCGCTGAACAACGCGACCATCTCGCTGGGACAGATGGTGGGCTTTGAGAACGTCGCTGCGCTGGGCCGCCAGGCCGGCATCGCCGCTGCACGTGGCACACCGGCTGTCTCGCTGGGAGCGTATGACGCCACGCCACTCGATATGGCCGGCGCGTACACCATCTTTGCCAACAACGGCGTGCATCTGAACCCGTGGACACTTGCCAGCGTCCGCAACCTGAATGGCGACATCGTCGCTGACTTCGCGCCTGAAGCCCGTCAGGTGCTTGATCCACGCGTCGCCGCACTCTCCACCTCGCTGATGGAAGGCGTGATGAACTTCGGCTACGGCTATGAGACCCGCAAGCGCGGCTTCATGGCTCCGGCCGCGGGTAAGACCGGCACCAGCCACGATGCGTGGTTCGCGGGTTACACCTCGAACCTGATCTGCATTGTGTGGGTGGGCAACGATGACTACACCGACGTGAAGCTTGCCGGTGCTCTGGCCGCGGCGCCCATCTGGGCGGAGTTCATGAACCGCGCCATCAAGCTGCCGCAGTACTCCGATATGAAGCCGTTCAGCTATCCGGACGGCGTAGTGCTGGAGCGGCTGGATAAGACCACCAATCTGCTCTCGGACTCGTCCTGCCCGAACGCCTACTCAGCCGCCTTCCTCGCAGGAACAGAGCCGCATAACACCTGCTCCCACATGGGCGACGACCAGCGCAACTTCTTCCAGAAGATGTTGGGCATCGGTGGACAGACACAATCGCAGGAGAACCAGCAGCCTCCCTCAGGTAATGAGCCAGGAGCTTCGCCGAATCCAGCAGCTGTGCGTTCAGGCCCGCCACCAAATCCAGGTGCGCAGCCGAGCCCGGGCTCTTCGCCAAATCCAGTCGTCGAAGAACCGAAAAAGAAGAAGAACTTCTTCCAGAAGATCTTCGGCGGCGGCGGTGATAAGAAGCAGCAACAGCCGCAACCCCCTCCCCAATAAGCGGGGCCAGCAGCTAATAGCCCATTGAATAGTTGATTATCACAAGCGTTCTTACCCGTGATGAAAATCCGTCGCCTTTGTACTGCCACCTCTTGACAACCTCCACGGAGTCGTCTGTCAGCAAGCGATTGGGACTCGCAACCGATTCCACGTTTCTCACCACCCCGCCCCTGTCGATGGTGACAGCTAGAAGCCATCACCGGATACTCAGGCGGAATCTTCTTTAAGGGTTTCACTTCCACAGGTGAGACAACCGCTTCGTCTTCGATCTTCTGAGCCCCGGACGGGATGTCCAGCAGCGACTTATCCCCCATCGCTTGCTCCAGTTTTTGTACATTGATGCTGACAACAGGTTGACCACTGATCGCAGTTTCTACCCGCAACGGCACATAGGCATCGCGGAACTTTCCGGTTCTGTTGTAGACGGTAAAAATCACAGATTGATGCACGGCCCGAAGCACCGCATCCTGACGATCGAAACAATACTGAATCTCAGGACTGCCTAGTTTGGCATTGGGCTGAATATCCTTTCGCGCAAGCGACGCACACTGCAGTTCAACTGCTCCCTTGAGCGAATCACCTGTCGTGAGCGAAAGATCTTTATCGGACGATACATCCGGCAGACGCGTCAGGCTATCAAGAGCCAGCCTGAGTAGGAAAGGTGGAGCAGCGCCCATCTCAAATGTTCCGGCAGCATTACGAATCTCTTGATAGGTCACCGAACCGGTAACCACCAAAGATCGCTCGGTATCTGAGAAATAGGTCTCTTCAATAGCCCCGGTGAGATTCTTTCCATCACTAGCTGTCAGTTCGTAGCTCGAAATCCGGTGCCATGGTTTGGAATATGCAGCTTTCCATGCCTGTTGGACCGCCTGATACTTCTGACTCGCCGTCTGCGCGACCACCACACCACATAAAGCCGAAAAGATACAGATACCGCTCAGCACGCCACGTTGCATGGCACGATCATACCGTTTGGCAGCAGGCCCATCTTTGGCGCAATCCTGATACCCTTTCCCATGGAAAGGAAGGATTTGCATGATTGATCTCACCGGCAAAGTTGCCGTTATCTTCGGTCTGGCCAATAAGCGCAGCATCGCCTGGGGTATCGCCCAGAAGCTCTCTGAGGCGGGTGCGACCATCGCTCTCTGCTACCAGAACGAGCGTCTGAAGAGAGAAGCCGATGCTCTGCTGCCGGAACTGAAGAGCGCCAAGGCCTTCCAGTGCGACCTCTCCGTCGATGCTGATATCGAGTCCACCTTCGCCGCCTTCCAGCAGGAGTTCGGCAAGATTGACTTCCTGGTCCACGCCGTCGCCTT
>JAEKKE010000209.1 GCA_019510535.1 Acidobacteriota bacterium | reverse complement strand
AAGAATATTTGGCTGCGCAAACTGGACTGATCAAGAAATACAAAAGAGCCGGGGAGAGGATCCCCGGCTCTTTTGTCGTTTCTGGCTACTGTGGCGTTGGTACGCCCGGCCATTCGCGTCCTGGAGGAGTGATCGGTGCAACCTGCGAGGTCTGCTGAAGCCGGTAACCTTCGCGGGTGCGAATCTTGTATTTCTGCATGCTCTTGTCGGCCAGCTTTACGGTAATTGTTCGCCAGCCCTGATTGGGATTGGGTGCAGGGTAATAACTGAGTGAATAGAGGTGCGCCAGATCTTCGCGGATAGACTCGAAGGCCATCTTCTCGTCCTTCCAGCTCTTCGAGAAGTAAGCCTTACCGCCGGTGGCCTTGCTGATGCGTTCGAAGACGGTTGTCGAAGCCTCATCGTTGAGAGCTTCGCGGGTGCTGATCATGTAGATGATGGTGCCCGTGGACTGCGCCAACTCGGCTACGTCTTCCGGGGGAACCATGCTGGCGTTATCTGGCCCGTTGGAGAAGACGACGATGGCTTTGCGGCCATGCAGAGGAGCAGCATCTTTCAAGGTAAGCAGGAGGCTGTTGTAGAGCGCTTCATCGTCGCCGGCGACGGTATTGCGGACGCCGCGGATCACGGCGCTACGATCGGCGGTGAGAGGAGTAATCTTCGAGAGATTGCGGCTATATGAATAGAAGGCGACCTTGCTGACGCCTTCGAGCGAACGGATGAAATCAGCGATCGCATCCTGCGCAAAGACGAAGCCGCGGTACATGTAGTTGCTGCTGTCAAACAGAATGAAGACGCTTGCCCCGGCAGTCTGAGGACCGCCGGTTGCGGATGGAAGAGCCGGGTCACCGGGAGCAGGAAGGGTTTGCGGAGCCGTTGTGGGCATTGGAATGCCTGTATCGTCAGCCGCGCGTGTGAGGGTGGTGACGCCTTCTTCAAAGCCGGCAAGCTTTTCAGGGATCTTATCCTCGGTGACGACAAAATCACTCGGCTTCAAGCCGCCGATGTAATTGCCCTTGCCATCTGTAACGGCGACGCTCAACTGTACGAGTACGACGTTGACGCGAATACGCGAGTTGTCCTCCTGCGCACGCAGGCCGCCTTGCAATAGCACCAACAGACCCAATGACGTTCCAGTCAACAAATTCCTAAACATACTTAGTGTCCCGTAATCCCCAAAATTTCATTGCACGCTGCTTGCAACCGCCGCTGCTGCTTTTTGTGCGGCGATACTATGCCGGAAGTCTTCTCCTGTCTCTCGCATGGCGCGGTCCAGTGCCGCCCAGTCTTCAATGTGCGAAGCGAAGATCTTTGCCGTCATACGCCGTGTCAGCTCCGGCACAAGACGATGAAGCATGACCGGTTGATAGCCGAGCTCATCGGCAAGCCTGGCCCAGTAGAAGTTGTTGGAGTCCCAGCTTTCGCCGAAGAGGCGGCTCGAGAAACCTCCGAAGAAAGGAAATGGCTTGATCGCGAGGAGATCGCGGCCATAGCTGGAGTCCATGACCGGGTGCGGTACGCCGAAGTCGCGTGCAATGCGATCTGGCCGTGACTCTTCCGGATGTTCTTTGCTCAATGCTGCGAGTTCCTGGTCGGCAGGGCTCCATGCCTGTTCCTGCGGGAAGCGCGTATGGTACGCCGAGGCGAGATAGAAAGCGTCAGCAGGCGCGATCTTTGGTGGTGCAGGAGCTTTGCTATTCCACGCATCGTCTACCGTGATCATCTGACCGACGGTCAGGCGATCTTCCAGGATGCTACGGACATGGGAACGGACTTCCGGGTTCTTGCGAGCGAGATCCATCAGATCTTCTCCGGCTCGCTGATAGAGTGCGGCGGCATGCATCTCCGGTGCGGTGATCTCCCACCAGCGCGGCATGCTTGCGGAGACGAGAAGCTCGGGAACCAGCTCGCGCCAGATAAGCGCCTGTACATTTTCCGGAACGATAAAGTCCTGTTCCGACTTTGCTAAAGCGAACGGAAGGTCAGCGAGCGAGCCGGCAAGATAAGCTCCGCCGCTGGCGGGTGAGCCGGTACCGAAGAGCTCCGCAATCATCCACGCCCGCTCGGGGCTCGAAACAGTTGTACCGGTGAAGTCATGGGCACGCACAAAGACGGGATTGTGGTGCAGCATCTGGGCGCCTGGCGGCTCATAGTAGGCGTAGTTAAGGCCCACCAGAGTGTCGCGGAGGAAGGCTGCCAGGGTACCGCGGGCATTCTCAAGCTGCTGCTTGTTTGGTTGCGACTTCAGCAGCTTGGTCATGTCGGTGCGCGCCTGGAGCTGCGCATGGCGAATCGAGTATCCACGGGGAGCCCATTCGATGCGCTCCATGGTGGTGAGAATGGCGCGCGGCATCTCGAACTCACGCAGCTCCTCTGCCATCGGCAGCAGCTTGTCCCCGGTGATAGTGCCTTGTTCAAGAGCAGAGAGACCGTCACTGAAGGTGAAGAGCGTGTCGAGCGAGACCAGCCGCTGATCGGTCATAACGGAGCGGATACGGCCGGCCATCTCCTGCTGCATGGCACGACCTTCGCGGCTGCTCTGGTTCGGGCCTCCGAGCAGACTGATCCATTCGTCCTGTGTGCAGTTCGGCTTACCAGCGGCGGCCGTGGCAAGCTGCCCGAGCGATTCGCGGGCGTGATCGAAGAGCTCGGTCTCGTTCTGTACTTTATTGAAGGGCTCCAGCATGTGCTGCCAGGAGGCGTTCAGCATCGCGGGCTGGATCTCACCCTGCCGGGCAAGCACCTGCCATATGCCGACTACAGCCTGGAAAGAACCGAGAGCATTGCCCCGAAGCGTCTCGTTGGAGATGCCGCCTACAGCCTGAGCTGTATTGACGAACTGTTGAATCGAATCATTGTCGAGCTCTGGGAATTCTGCAAAGAGCGGGAACCAGTTGGCATACTGCGAGTAGTGCGATGCCATCAGACGGACGGTCTGCGGATCGAGCGGTTTTCCGTTGCCGCGCGCGCGGTCGATCGCGTTGGCCTGGAGGAAGATCTGCAGCGGTCCACTCTCCATATCCGTGCGGGAGATACCAACCATCCCTTGCAGCACCTGCTCCGGACGATTCCAGCCCTTCGCGTGTTTGGCCCATTCGCTTGTGGCATGGTTGCGCGGAGCGTCAGCGAGGATGTGCTTCCATGTATCGATGTCTCCCGGAATATGAGGTGTGCCATCGGGAGACCAATTCGCACGTGAAAAGAGGACAAGAATATCTGGAGCGCGGCGGAAGACACCGCGAGTCGCCGGTGGATCCTGGTCGGACGGGCGGAAGGCTTCGTAGAGCTGCTTTATGCGCGTCGGCTCGGTAAGGTGGGTCTGCTCTTCACGGCTGGCGCGAGACATCGCATCGAAGTACGCCGCGGTCCAACCGCGGTCTTTCGCAAGCAGATGAAGGATGAAATCTCCCGGCGACTGCGGGCTTGCTCCCACAATATCTTTCCAGGCGTTGTCGCTGGTTGGGCCACCAGGGACGACGACGCGATTATCGCGGACGGTGATCTCTCCTCCATAGAAATCGAGAACCGCGCTGACCGGCGCCAGACGGCGAAGACCAGGCTGGCGCAGCAGCACGTTGCGCGTTTCAGGATCGAGCTTGCTCATCGCCCAGTAAAGACGCGCTACAGACGGATCGTCGACGATGGCGTCGATCAGGCTGCTGATGCCGCGGCGACGGCTGGTGCTGATGCTGAACCAATCTCCTTCGTGCAATAAGGCTGGCACCTGCGAGTAGGTGTAAGGCATGGTGAAGGTCTGTCCGGTCTGCAGCGCTTCTTCAAGCTGGGGGAGGGGAAAGCCGGAATCGATGGTGAGGAAGGCGCGGTCGGGGTCCGCAGTCATGAGCAGCGTGGTCTTTCCGCAGCCGTTGCGGATGCGATAACCCAGGATCTGCAGGAGTGGGACGGCGTCTGTACAGTTTGTGACCTTCAGTGCTCCCGCGGGGCCGGCGAGTGTCTGTAGCTCCCGTGCCTGAGCGACATAGCGATCCAGCAGCATCAGATATTCGGATGGCCGTCCGCCGGAGTAGCCTCGGATGAAAACGCTGCGCGCGAAGAGCGGAAGAATGTCTTCCGGGGCGGCTTTCTGGCTGACACCCGCCATGCGCAAGAACGAGCGCAACGGCCCTGGAATCAGTACAGTGCTATTTTGAGCGAACGCGATCGGTCCAAGCCCGAGAAGGCCTGCCGAAAAGATATGTAACCCACGCCGACGGAACCGCATCACGGATACCTCGCACCTGGAAGAGCTTCTTTAAACTTGTGCCGAAACAGAGCTGGTGTTCCGGTGCGAGCAAGAGTACATCATCCCTTGTTCCCGGTCCACGAGTAGAACGTGAGTTTTGTTGCGTTGGATGTCATTTGATTGTCAGCTCCCCGTCAGAGGTGAGTCAGGAGGGTCTTGCCCAGCAAAACCCCGAGAGAGGACGAAGTCGCTTTAGAGCTCTGAGACGACTCATAAAAACATTTTTTCTGCCCGTATTTTGGTACCCATCAAAATTTCGGTTGACAGTCATTTGCATTCTCCCTATATATTTTTGCCCGCGTAATAAAGCCGTCAAAGACGGAACTCAAAAACAGGTTTGCCTTGTAACGCGGGGAAGTCCTCTTCCACACAGGGCGGCCATAGGAAGTCATTGAAACAGGGGGCGTATATGAAGCGAAGGCTTCTGATGTTTTTCCTAGTACTTATTTCGTCAATAGGAATTTCCGCAGCTCAGGCCGTGGACAGCCAGCAAATCACTGGTACTGTCACGGATCCATCGGGTGCGTCGATTCCTCAGGCGGAGATCACTGTCACCAACGAAGCGACCGGCAATAGCCGATCGGTAAAGTCAAA
>JAEKKE010000681.1 GCA_019510535.1 Acidobacteriota bacterium | reverse complement strand
GGATGATGCCGGCCGCTATGTCCTGCCCGATCTGCCGGCGGCTGGCTATTCGATCTGGGTGCGCGGATATGGATTGGTCGATTCCCAGAAGGTACAGGCCCGCCCCGGCCAGACGCTGGACCTGAAAGCGGTGCCGGCTCCCGATGCCAAGGCGGCGGCACAATATTATCCGGCGATTTATTGGTATTCGATGCTGAAGATTCCGGCCAAAAGCGAATTTCCCGGCACCGGCCCCAAGCCGGGCGGCAATGGCATGGATGCCAAGATGAAGAGCCAGCAGCAATGGCTGGATGTGGTGAAAACCGATGGCTGCTTCACTTGCCATCAATTGGGCGATGCCGCCACACGCAATATCGAAAAATCGCTTGGCCAATTTGAATCCTCGGCCGCGGCCTGGGAGCACCGCATCCAGGTCGGCCAGGCCGCCAATGGCATGATCGGCTCCATCGGCCGGCTGGACACCCAAAAGGCGTTCGCTTTGTTCGGCGACTGGACCGATCGCATCGCCAAGGGCGAACTGCCTTTCGCCAAGCCGCAACGCCCGCAGGGCAAGGAGCGCAACATCGTTATCACCTTGTGGGACTGGAACACGCCCAAAGCCTATCTGCATGACGAGGTTTCCACCGATCGCCGCAATCCGACCGTGAATGCCTATGGCAAGATTTACGGTTCGCCGGAAGAAAGCACCGATTTCATCCCGGTGCTGGATCCCAAGACCCATAGCCGCAGCCAGATCAAGGCGCTGGTGCGCGATGACGACACCCCCAGCAGCAAGGACAACGACATTCCCAACCCATCCCCCTATTGGGGCCGCGAAGCGATCTGGGACAGCCAAACCACCATCCACAATCCCATGTTCGACCAGAAAGGCCGGGTATGGTTCACCGCCCGTATGCGTGCGCCCGAAAACGAAGCGGCGTTCCGTGTTGGGCTGGTTCGACATGAAGGTCTGGGACGCCACCCATGACGAACAAAAGGCGCAAGGCTGGACCGCGCTGGTGGTCGACACCAACGGCAAGGGCAAGCGCGACGCCTATACCGAACCGGGCGAACCGCTAGACCCCAAAAAGGATATGCGCCTTGCCGGCGGCTTTTATGGCGTGGCGCCCAATCCTTCGGATGGCTCGATCTGGGGCTCATCGGTAGGTTTTCCAGGGGCCATCCTTCGGGTTGTGCCCGGAGCCAACCCTTCGATGGCGCTGACCGAGGTCTATCAGCCGCCGCTCGATGATCCCAAGGCAAAGGTGCATGGCTATTCGCCCCGCGGCATGGACATCGATCACAATGGCGTGGTGTGGGCCAGCTTGGCCAGCGGCCACTTTGCCAGCTTCGACCGGCGCAAATGCAAGGGGCCGCTCAACGGGCCCAACGCGACAGGAAAACAGTGTCCCGAAGGCTGGACCCTGTATCCCTTCCCCGGCCCGCAGTTCCGCGATGTGAAAGAGCCCGGCAGCGCGGAGGCCAGCTATTATTCCTGGGTGGATCAGTACGACACTTTCGGTCTGGGCAAGAATATCCCCATCGCCACCGGCAATGCATCAGACGCGCTGTTTGCGCTGGTGAATGGCAAGTTCATGACCCTGCGCGTGCCCTATCCGATGGGCTTCTATGCCAAGGGCCTGGATGGACGCATCGACGATCCCAAAGCCGGTTGGAAAGGACGCGGATTGTGGAGCACCTATGCCACCCGCACGCCTTTCCATTTGGAAGGCGGCAAGGGTATGACCAGCAAAGTGGTGCATATCCAATTGCGGCCTGATCCCCTGGCGCATTGAATCAGCCAACTCTTGCCACATCGATGCCGTGTTCCGACCGGAACGGCGTCCGCCGGCACACGTTTTCAGAAGGGTACGGAAACGGCTCCGGTCGTTCCG
>JAEKKE010000680.1 GCA_019510535.1 Acidobacteriota bacterium | reverse complement strand
CTCGGCCAAACACCGGCATCGGGCCAGATCCCGGAACACGATCATGCACCGGGCATGGCCATGGCCGACAGTCCGATGATCAAGGGCAGCAAGGAGTTGGTCGAATATGGCCAGCGCTCCCATTACGTAACTTCGATGCGCATGGCGCACCCCATGGGCGGCAGGCCATCACCCGATGCATTCGGCAAGACATTCCACATAGCCACGCCGCTGCAGGATTCCGTGGGGGTGATCACACCGTCCTCGCTCCACTATGTGGCGACGACCCGCGGCGCCTTTGTTCCGGACATTGACCCCAAGCAGCACACTCTGATGATTCACGGCTTGGTAGATCGCCCCCTGACCTTCACCATGGAGGATTTGAAGCGCCTTCCGTCCGTCACCCGGTTGCATTTCATCGAATGTGCGGGAAACCGGCACAATGGGCGGCAAAAGACGGTGCAGGAATCGCACGGGATGACCAGTTGCGCCGAGTGGACCGGTGTACTGCTTTCTACCTTGCTCAAGGAATGCGGCCTGAAAAGCAGCGCGACATGGTTTGTCGCCGAAGGCGCCGAGGAAGTGAAGGGCGCCTCGAGCATGCCCATCGCCAAGGCGATGGATGACTGCATGGTCGCCTATGGCATGAACGGCGAGGCTGTGCGGCCTCAGAACGGTTTTCCGCTGCGTCTGATGGTCCCCGGCTTCGAGGGAATCTTCCACACCAAATGGCTGCGGCGCATCAAGACCGTCGACCGCTATTACATGAACTATAACGACTACGGCCATCTCGAAAAGAGTTCAAAAGACGCTGCGCTCGCCTTCCAGATCGGACCCAAGTCGGTCATCACCAAACCGTCCGGCGGACAACAGCTGCCGGGGCGGGGGTTTTACGAGATCAGCGGGCTGGCCTGGTCCGGCGGCGGCGCCATCCGGACCGTGGAAGTATCCACCGATGGCGGGCGCAAGTGGAACCGCGCCGAGATCAAGGAGACGCCCCAACGCATGGCCCATACAAGGTTCGGCTATCCCTGGACTTGGGATGGCAGCGAAACCGAGATTCTGTCCCGCTGCATCGACGAGATCGGACAGCAGCAACCGACGCGAGAGCAGGTCGCCAAGTATTGGAATGTGCCTTTTGACCGAAGCTACAGAGTGCCTGGGCTGGACAACAGCGTGATGCCGTGGC
>JAEKKE010000676.1 GCA_019510535.1 Acidobacteriota bacterium | reverse complement strand
AAATTTGACCGGTCGAAGCCGCACGTAAACGTGGGAACGATTGGACATATCGATCACGGTAAGACGACGCTGACGGCAGCGATCACGAAGGTCCTGTCGAAGCACAATCCGAAGAACGCGTTCCGTTCGTTTGACACGATCGACAACGCCCCTGAGGAGCGTGAGCGTGGAATTACGATCTCGACGTCGCACGTGGAGTATGAGACGGCGAACCGTCACTATGCGCACGTGGACTGCCCCGGCCACGCCGACTACATCAAGAACATGATCACGGGCGCGGCACAGATGGACGGCGCAATCCTGGTAGTGGCAGCGACCGACGGTCCGATGCCGCAGACCAAGGAGCACGTTCTGCTGGCTCGCCAGGTAGGCGTACCGTACATCGTTGTGTTCCTGAACAAGTGCGATGCGGTTGAGGATCCTGAGCTGATCGACCTGGTGGAGATGGAAGTGCGTGAGCTTCTGTCGAAGTATGAGTTCCCGGGCGATGACGTACCTGTGATCCGCGGCTCGGCTCTGGGCGCGCTGAACGGCGAAGCTCAGTGGGAAGCCAAGATCGACGAGCTGATGCAGGCGGTGGACGACAACGTTCCTCAGCCTGACCGTCTGGTCGACCTTTCGTTCCTGATGCCGATCGAAGACATCTTCTCGATCTCTGGCCGTGGAACCGTGGTTACCGGCCGTATCGAGCGTGGCAAGGTGAAGGTAGGCGAGGAAGTGGAGATCGTTGGTTTCCGCGACACCCGCAAGACCGTAGTCACCGGCGTGGAGATGTTCAAGAAGCAGCTGGACGAAGGTCTGGCGGGTGACAACGCCGGTCTTCTGCTGCGCGGTGTCGCGAAGGAAGACGTGGAGCGCGGCATGGTGCTGGCCAAGACGGCGTCGATCACTCCGCACACGGTGTTCAAGGGCGAGGTGTACGTTCTGTCGAAGGAAGAGGGTGGCCGTCACACGCCGTTCTTCTCCAACTACCGTCCTCAGTTCTACTTCCGTACGACCGACGTAACGGGTACCGTCAAGCTGCCTGAGGGCCGCGAGATGGTGATGCCTGGCGATAACGTCAGCCTGGAAGTAACGCTGCACACGCCGGTAGCCATGGAGAAGGGTCTCCGCTTCGCGATCCGTGAGGGCGGCCGCACCGTCGGTGCAGGCGCCATCGCTGAGATCGTCAAGTA
>JAEKKE010000018.1 GCA_019510535.1 Acidobacteriota bacterium | reverse complement strand
GGGTCTACCAGGATGACGGGAATGCAGTCCGCTGTCTGCACACCGATGAGCATGCCCGGCTCGTTGGTGATCAAGCCATCACCCTCAAGGACGGCTCGGCCTTCCGCCGTCTCCAAAGGTGTCATGCCGAAATGCACCCGATTGATTGCGATGCCATGCGTCTGTCGCGTCAGGACGGGAGCTACCTCTGGCTGCCCGGTAACAGTAAAGGCAAAGCTGCGCCGGTTTTCGGCAACGGAGGCATAGGCATCTTCCTTCGTCCAGCCGAGATTCAAATCGCCGGTGCGTCCGTAAACATTGGAGATGCCCCCAAGCCGGGTGCTGAATCCATGCCATAACCAATCGAAGTCCCATGCCTGCAGGATGCCCATGGAATTGATCTTAAAGTGGAAAACCCTCCTTCCGGAGGGTCTTGAGAGGCAGTGAGGGAGGGGTATAGGAGGTGAGTAGAAGATGTGTGTCCGCAAGGGACAAAAAGCTAGGATTCACTGCATCAGGTGGGACTTCTTGAATTTGCCTCTGAACTTAACCTTGAAGCCAGCAATAAGCATGCCACTGTTTTCCACAGGGTAAGTGGTGTTGTTTCAATCCTAGCTTAAGATGGCCTTTATCTGGTGGCAAATATTTGCCACATTTAGGCTATCAGGTGCCGCTTTGCTGCTTCATCGCGATCGATCTGTTCAATCTTGCTTCGTAAGGATCGATAGCTGATTCCCAACCGTTGCGCAGCCACTTTTCGGTTCCAGCGTACGGCTTCGAGGGTCTCCAGAATCAGGCGGCGTTCCGCCTGCCAGGCCGCTCGTTTCCCGACCTCAAGCAAGTTGGTACCCGCCGGCTGACGGCCGGCTGGCTCAGATAAGAGCACAGCGGAGGCGGCCGGTGGAGGTGGAGCAGGAACCGGGGCCGCAGGTCCGTGTTGGTTGCGGGAGGTGAGCTCGCGCAGAATCTGGGTTTCGCCGCCGACGATCACGAATCGTTTGCACAGGTTTTCGAGCTCGCGGATATTGCCGGGCCAGGAGTAGGTCAGCAGGGCAGCCATGGCCTCCTGGGAGAAGAAAGCCTGCTCACGGCCATAGATGGCGGCGTACTTGTCGAGAAAGTGGCGGATTAGCGGCCCAATCTCGTCGCGGCGCTCGCGCAGCGGTGGAATATGTACGGTGACGACGTTGATGCGGTAGAAGAGGTCTTCGCGGAAGAGTCCTTCCGTGACCCGTTGTTCCAGCAGCTTGTTGGTGGCACATAGGACGCGGACATCCACGGCGACGTCCTGCTTGGCTCCGAGGCGTGAGAAGGCTCCGTCCTGCAGGACATGCAACAGCTTGGCCTGCAGAGCCGGCTGCATCTCGCCGATCTCGTCCAGGAACAGGGTGCCGGTGTGCGCCATCTCGAAGCGACCGGGTTTGCTGCGTGTGGCTCCGGTAAAGGCCCCTGCCTCATAGCCGAAGAGCTCGCTTTCGAGCAGGTCGTCGGGAATCGCGGCGCAGTTGACCTTGACGAAGGGTTTGCCGGAGCGGCGCGACTGTTCGTAGATCATGCGAGCGACGATATCTTTTCCCACGCCGCTTTCACCGCGAATAAGCACGGTGGCGCTGGTCGTCGCCACCTTCGAGATGGTGTCGCGAATCTCGGACATGCGAGGGTGATTGCCGAAGAGCACCGGCAGGCCCTGGCGTTCCGGGGTCCTTGGTTGGGCGGTCAGGAGACCGCGGAGACTTTGGCGTATCTCGTCCGGGCCCGCGGGAAGGGTAATGAGTTCCTTTGCTCCTGCCTTGGAGGCGGCAAAGGCGAGGTCGGCACGCGCAGCACGCAGCAGCACGACGATCGGTGTTCCGGTCACCTCGTCGCAGATGCTGCGGAGGACCGCGAGGTCGTCTTCCACCTCGACCAGAAGAGCTTCGGCCGGTACGCCGCGCCAGTGGTCGGAATCGATAAGCGTAAGCGCGAATTCCGGAGCCAGCAGGGCATGCTGTATGGCGGCTGACGCGGCCTGAGACGCCAGGATGGCGGCCACGCGGATTGGCAATGTTTGGCTCATGACGAACGGGGGTGCTATGCGCATTTTATGCGGAAATACACAGAGGTTGGGAGTTTGTGGAGGGGGCGAATAAGAGTCTATGCATCAGTGGCTTGCATCCAAAGCCCAGCGACGATACCATACGCGCGATTAGAAAAATGACTTCTTCCTCACCGAACCTCGCCCTTCAGTCGCTGCGTTCGCGTCTTGGCCATGTCTGCGTTGCCCTGCAGGGTTCAAGCCCGGCCGAGCTTTTCCAGAAGGCTGAAGCTGCGGCTCCGGAGCATCCGTTTCTGGAGTTCCGGCTGGATTCACTGCCGAATCCCGCTGCCGCATTGCCGCGCCTGAAAGCATTTCTGGAGGCGAATCCTCTGGTCACCGCGATTACCACCTGCCGTCGGAAACCGAATGGCGGCGGATTTACAGGAAGCCTCTCGGATGAGGTAGAGATCCTGGCCAAGGCAGCGGGCGGCGGAAGCCACTTAATCGATCTTGAGATCGAGTCGGCGGAAGCGATGAAGCATGCCGACCTGGACAAGCTGCGGGCGGCCGGTGCGGCGATCATCATCAGCTATCACGATTTTGAAGCGACCCGCGACCTCGATGCCGTCTATCAACGGATCCAGAAGTTCCAGCCGGACTTCGTCAAGGTGGTGCCGACGGCGCGTTCGCTCGGGGATAACCTGACGCTGTTCTCGTTTCTGGAGAAGTACGGTGAGGCGGGCAATGTCATCGGCATCTCGATGGGAGAGTACGGTGTCATCTCGCGTGTACTGGGTGTGCGTGCCGGCTCAGCATTTACCTTTGCCGCTTCGAGCGTGGAAGATGCCACTGCTCCCGGACAGATTCCTGCACGTGCCCTGGTGGAGAACTACAGGATCGACCACATTGCGGCAGGAACCAAGATCTACGGTGTGGCTGGCAATCCGGTACGGTCATCGCTCTCGCCCCTGATGCTGAATACCGCCTTTCGCCGTGAGACGGTGAACGCGGTCTATCTGGCGCTCCAGACCTCCAAGCTAACCGATCTGTTGAAACTGGTGCAGACGATACCGATTCACGGGCTCTCGGTCACGATGCCATTGAAGCAGGAGATTCTGGAACATCTGGAGCGGACCGATCCGCTCTCAGCCAAGATTGGCGCGGTGAACACCATCGTGCGTGCCCAGGACGGGAAGCTCTATGGCTTCAATACTGATGTTGGTGGCATCGTCGGCCCAATTGAGCGCCGGCGGCCCATCCGCGGGCTCAAGGTGCTGGTACTGGGCGCGGGTGGAGCATCACGCGCAGCGGTCTTCGGACTTAGGGAAAAGGGCGCCGATGTAACCATCTACAACCGCACGGTGGAGACAGCACAGAAGCTGGCCAAGCAGGCTGGAGCGAAGACCATCAAGCGCGAGCTGATCGGTAAGACGCACTTCGACCTGATCATCAATTCGACTCCTGCCGGGATGAAGGGCAACAAGCTGACCCATATCCTTGAGCCCGGAGAGCTCCATGCGGATCTGGTCTTTGACCTGGTCTACAACCCGGTCGAGACGCCTTTCCTGCGCATGGCGCGGGAGAAGGGCATTCCGGTTATCACCGGTGTAGAGATGTTTGTCCACCAGGGAGCAAGACAGTTCGAGATCTGGACAGGTAAGCCTGCTCCGGAGGAAGAGATGCTGCGTGTGGTGGTGCATGCTCTGAGGCAGCAGCAAGCAGAGGCTCAGGCCCCGGCTGTGGCGAAGGAAGAGCCGAAGCATGTGGAAGCGCCGAAGTCTGCAGTGGTGAAGGCGGAGCATAAGCCAGACCATAAGCCGGAACCTGCAAAGGTATCGCCGGCCAAAGCTCCGGCGCCGGTTGCAAAGAAGCCGGCAGCGACGGCTGCGACTGTCAAAGAAAAGGTTCCTGAGAAGAAAGCTCCGATGCCGGTCAAGAAGAGTGCGGCGAAGGTAGTGCCAGCGAAGCCTGCGGCGAAAGCGCCAACAAAGGCTATTGCGAAATCCCCCGTGAAGAAAACGGCGGCTAAGCCCGCGCCTGCAAAAGCTGCAGCGAAGAGCGTGAAGAAGGCTGTTGCCAAGGCTCCGGTAAAGACTGCAAAGAAGAAGTAGCTGTGAGCGAATGCACTGGGTGCCCCGACGAACTTTGTTCGTTGCGGTGATAGTGCGATGGGTGGGATTGTCTCGCACTGTGCGCGACTGTCTTTTTGTTTTGTCATTTCGCAGCGACCGCAGGGAGCGGAGAAATCTGCTTCTCTACAGAAGGTCGCGAAGCGGTTCGCGTGTAACGCGAATGCCCAGGTCCCCGAGGGACCTGGGGCACCCGATGCATCGGGTATTCCTATGTCGCCGGCTTCGTCGCAATACAAGTCAGTAGATACCCACGCACGAGCACATGTAGCTCTTCGCACAGGGGAGCCAGTTCGCGTTCCGGTGACTTCGCCTCCAGCAGTCTGCGTGAGACTCCATTGAGCGCAGCCATCACTATGGTGGCAACAATCTCCGGGTCTTTGGTGAGACCTTCGCTTGCGGTCGCGAAGAGTTCGGCGACAACACGGCATCCGCGTGCGTGGGCCGCTTTGGCGATCGCGAGACCGTCAAGGTCAGAGCTGACGGAGTAGAGCGCGGCGCTCTCCTTAACATTGCGCATCTTGGCGTTGAGGTAGGCGTCGATAAGCGCACTGCCCATCGTAAGCAGGCTAGTGGAGCGATATTCCTTGCACACGCGGTCTACGGATGTGGCGATACCATGCATATGACGCTTCAGGCTGGCCTGTAGCAAGGCACTCTTATTAGGGAAGTACTGATACAGCGTTCCCACGGAGACACCCGCGCGCATGGCCACAAGCGTCGTGGTCAGCCTTTCCTTACCGACGGAGGCCAAAACCTGAATAGCTGCCTG
>JAEKKE010000675.1 GCA_019510535.1 Acidobacteriota bacterium | reverse complement strand
TACGCGCCTCGTTGAGGCGCGTAATTGAATGATGGAAGAATTGAATGATTGAATGATGATTGGTGGCGCGCTTGGGCTCTTATTCAATCATTTAATTATTCCGTTATTCCATTGCTTCTCACAGGCGCAGTTCGACAACCGTGGCTCCCTGACCGCCCTCGTTATATGGAGGCTCGGTGACGTTGGCTACGTGAGGATGCCGCCGCAGGTAGTCGCGCAGGGTGCGGCGGAGGATGCCCATGCCGGTTCCGTGGACGACGCGGATGGATGGCAGACCGGCGAGGAAGGCCTGGTCGAGAAAGCGTTCCACCTCGTCCTGCGCTTCGTCGGCCGTGCGGCCGATGACGTTGATCTCGCGGGGAGTGATGTCGGGGTCGGTCTGCATGGCTACCGTCACGCCGCCTTTGCGCTTCACTGCCTGTAGCGGTGTCTCGGCAGGCGCTCTTCGCACCACTTCGGCGATGTCGTCGCGCTGCACCCGCATCTTCATCAGGCCCATGCTGACCTCGAAGACATTCGAAGATATTTCGCGGTCGACGCGGACTTCGCGGCCCAGGGTGCGCAGCTTTACCGTATCGCCGACGTTGATCGACTTCACCACGTGCGGCTGCGCGTTCGGATCCTTCTTATCGGCGCCGCTGATATGCGCGACGACGGTGGCGTTGAACTGTTCGGAGAACTCGCGCTTTAGCCGCGCCAGGCGGCGCTCCGTCTCCTTGGCCAGCTTCTGGCTTGCTGCCTTGTCGGCGATCGCTCCGGCAGCCTCGCGCATCTGGTGCTCGAAGTCTTTCATCAGCGAAGCCAGCTTGCCCTCGAGCTCGCGTGCCTTCTGCCGCTGTTCGTTGCGGCCTTCCGCTTCCAGCCGCTGCTTCTCGCGTTCCAGCGCGAGCTCGCGTTTGCGGAGTGCTTCGCGTTCTTCATTGGCTGCGGCGAGCTGCATGTGCAACTGGTCGATAAACCGACCGATGTCGGCAGTCTGATGGTCGAGCTGGTTACGCGCCGCAGCGATGATCTTCGGCTGCAGGCCGATACGCTGCGCGATGTTGATGCCGGCGGATGCTCCGGGAATACCCATGCGCAGGGTGTACGTCGGGGCCAGCGTCTCTTCATCGAAGCTTACTGCTGCATTCACGACGCCCTCGTTGGTGGCGGCGTAGATCTTCATGGAGTTCAGGT
>JAEKKE010000086.1 GCA_019510535.1 Acidobacteriota bacterium | reverse complement strand
GCTCTACGCGGTAAGGTCCCGCCCCCGCCTCAAGTCCATCGCCGGGCAGAAGAACGACGTCCCCTGGCTTCGGCACGGTGTGAAGCTGCTCCAGTGGAACCAGGTTCACGAAGTCACCGGTATCAAGCACGAACTCGAGACAGTCCTCACTGAAGATCAGCTCCCGCCGTGTCGCCTCAGCGATTCTGCGGGCCTTTACAGCCTGCAGATAGGTGGCAACCATGGTGGGAAGACCAAGGACAAAACCAACGATACACAGCCAATCGGAAAAAGTACTGAGTGACATGAAAAACAATGCCGCTGCTCCTGTGAAGCTGGCGGAAGACTCGCCTTTCTCATAGCTTACTGCGATATCATCGCCTCTAACTATGCCCTCGCCGGAGACAACGCGCCCTGTAGAACACACCCACGAATTCGAGGGTGACTATCGGCCGTCGAACACGGCGTCGCCGACGACGCCCCGGGTGCATATCGAGCCGCTGCAGATCGACTTCCTCACGCAACTGGCCGATGCCCTGAACAATACCCTCGACCTGCAGACCACCATGCAGCGGGTGGCGGATCTGGTGCGCGCCGTCATCGATTACAGAATCTTTGCCATCCTGCTCATCAACGACCGCACGCAGGACTTCTGGATGCGGTTCCAGATCGGCCACTCCCCCGAGTCGGAACGGATGCGTGTCAAGATCGGCAAAGGTGTTATCGGCAGAGCTGCTGAGCTGCGCCGCGCCGTTCTGGTGGAAGACGTCTCCAAGAAGGACTACTACATCCCGGCAAACCCGGACGTTAAGTCGGAGCTGGCGATTCCGCTCATCAGCAAAAATAAGGTGATTGGCGTACTGGACATCGAATCGACACAGATCGCCTACTTTACGCAAGAACACCAGCGGCTGCTCGAACTCGTTGCCTCCCGCATCGCCATCGCCATCGAAAACGCCCGGCTCTACACTCGAGTCGCGCGCCAGGCGCAGACGCTCACCGTTCTTGGCGAGATCTCGCGCGAGTTGACCAGCATCCTGGATCTTGATGACTTGTTGGAACGGGTTGGGCAACTGATGAAGCGGGTGGTGGACTTCCAGATGTTCAGCATTCTGCTCTGGAACTCCCGGTCAAAGCACTTTGAGCATCGCTTCTCAACCCGTTTCGGGGAGCGAGTCCAACGCCAGCACATCGTCGAGCCCGGTCACGGCATCATCGGCACTGCCGCCAAGGAACGTGTTCCGATCCTGGTTCCGGACGTGCGCAAGGATTCGCGTTACGTCAACTACCACCCCGAGACCCGCTCCGAACTTGCCGTCCCGCTGGTCTATAAAGACCAGATCATCGGCGTAATCGATGTCGAACATACGCGGGCGAACTACTACAACGAAGAGCATCAGCGCACGCTTACAACTCTGGCCGGCCAGGTCGCGATTGCCATCGAGAATGCACGGCTCTATGAACGCATTCTCGAAGAAGAGCAGCGCATGGAGCGCGATCTCGCCATGGCTCGCCAGGTGCAGCTCCGCTTGTTGCCGGCTGCGCCGCCATCGCACCCACACGCAGACTTCTTTGCGAAGTTCCTGCCCGCGCGCTCCATCGGCGGCGACATGTACGACTTCCTGGACTATGGCCCCGGACGGACCTTGATCGTTATGGGGGATGTCTCTGGAAAGGCCGCGCCCGCGGCTCTCTATGCCGCGCTGGTCTCAGGAATTCTTCGCTCTCTCGGAGCGCAGCAGCTCTCGCCCGGCAACCTTCTGGCGACCCTCAATGACCAACTGCAGGAACGCAAACTGGATGCACAGTACGTCACCATGCTGATCGGCCTCTGGGACGATAACGAACAGACGCTGAGCATCGCGAACGCAGGTTCGGTCCAGCCTTTCTTCGTCACGGGTGGCGAGGTTCGCACCATCCAGGCAGAGGGTTTCCCTCTTGGCCTGTTCCCCCACGCTGTTTATGAAGAGCTGACGCTTTCTACCCAGCCAGGCGACCAGATCGTCTTTTTCTCCGACGGGATTACGGATGCCGAGAACTCGTCACACGAGATGTTCGGTAACGAACGCCTGGTCGAGGTGCTGCGAAAGCTGAAGAATCCAACAGCTCAGGTAACCGGTGAAGCCATCCTAAAGGGTGTCGGACATTTCCAATCCCAGACCGAGCACTTCGACGACGAAACCGTCGTCGTGCTTCATGTCCGTTGAACTTTCCAAGCCTCCCCTCACGGTACAATCAAAGGCAAACGTTCAACGGAAGTGGAACCTCAGAACCGGGTGCGAAGTTGTCCGCACGTTAGCCGTTAGAGTCTCCACAAGATTTCCCTCCGCGGCATAACGATGACCGCTCATGGCTATCCGGAAGAAATTTCAAGATGCAGACGATTAGTACGACTCAGACGATCCGCCCCGCGAAAAACCTGCACGGTTCTTTTCGCGTTCCAGGCGACAAGTCCATCTCTCACCGCTACGCCATGCTGGCCGGACTGGCTAAAGGCACATCGCGGTTATACAACTTCTCTACCGGCGCCGACCCGCACTCCACACTCGGCTGCATGGTCACTCTGGGCGCGAAGGTCAACACCCAGAGTGACGGCACTATCGAAGTAACCGGTGTAGGCGGCGCCTTTGAACGGCCAGTGGGTCAGCTCGATTGCGGAAACTCTGGTTCTACCATGCGCATGCTTTCCGGGCTTATCGCCTCGCACCCGCATGTCTTTACCCTCATTGGCGATGAGTCCCTGTCCCGCCGGCCGATGGAACGCATTCGCAAGCCGCTCTCGCAGATGGGCGCCCGCATTGATCTCACCGAAGGCCATGCTCCTGTCACCATCTTCGGCACACCACTCAAGGCAATCGATTTTGCAACACCGATCCCGAGCGCGCAGGTAAAGACTGCGATTCTCTTTGCCGGCCTGCAGGCCGAAGGTGTGACTTCGATCTCTGAGTCTGTCCGGACCCGCGATCACTCCGAACATGCGCTGCGCGCCTTTGGCGCCGAACTCAACCGCACCGCGGACAAGATCACCATCGCCGGCGGACAGACGTTGACAGGAATTGATGTGGCTGTACCGGGTGATATCTCGTCGGCAGCCTTCTTCCTGTGTGCGGCTCTGCTCTTCCCCGACTCCAACCTGGTCTTCGACGGCCTGGGAATGAACCCCACCCGTGCGGCCCTGCTCGACGTTCTTACAGGCATCGGCTTGAAGGTCAAGGTGCTGAACCTTGAAGAGAAGCACGGCGAGATGGTGGGCACCATCCAGGTAAACCGCGCTCCGGGCGGCCTGAAGGGCGCAGACATTAGCGGTGCGCTTACGGCGCAGTTGATCGATGAGCTCCCGGTGATTGCGGCCATTGCTCCCTACACACAGGAAGGTATCCGCATCCGAGATGCCCAGGAGCTTCGCGTCAAAGAGAGCGACCGCATCGCCCTGGTAGCCAAGAACCTCAAAGCGATGGGAGCTGAGTTCGAAGAGTTCGAAGATGGGCTTCACATCCCAGGCAATCAAAAACTCCACGGAGCTCGCATCGAGACCGGCCACGACCACCGTATCGCAATGGCCTTCTCCGTCGCTGCCCTGCGTGCCGAAGGCGAGACCATCATTCAGAACGCAGAGGTCGCCAGCGTCAGCTTCCCTGAGTTCTACACGCTTCTGGACAACCTGGCCGAGCGCTAGAGCATTTTCCCTGCGGGTGAAGTCTAGAGTTTCCAAATCATAGGGGCGTTTTCCGCAATGAAAACGCCGCTGCACGCCACTTCCGGGACCCGGCAACAGGGAAAACGCTCTCAAGGAAAGGACGCCGAACGACCCATGCATGTCATTCAGACCGTCTTCGGCGTCTTTCACCACTTCGATCTTGCAACCGAACTCCAGAAACGAGGCCACCTGGAGAAGGTCTACTCCACCTGGCCATGGGCGCGGCTCAAACGCGAGGGGCTGCCGAAACAGCGAGTTGAAAGCTTTCCCTGGATCCACATGCCGGCCTACTTCTACGGTCGGTCTAAGCTCCACCGGGCGCCAGTGGCGCAGCAACTTCAACTTCTGAATGCAGCGCTCTTTGACCGCTGGACCATGCGTCGCCTGCGCGCTCTCCAAGGCCATGGCACAAAGGTCGACGCTCTCATCGCAATCTCCGGATCTGGAACCAGGACTGGACGCCTGCTGCAGCAGACCGGCGGCGTCTTCATCTGTGACAGAGGATCGTCGCACCACCGCTATCAACGCAATATCGTCGCCGAAGAAGATCGCATTTGGGGTGTCGAGCGGGAGCCAACGTCGGACCTTCGCGTCACAGCCATTGAAGAAGAACAGTACGAACTCGCAGACGCCATCAGCGTACCTTCCAGTTTTGCCGTGCGTTCCTTTGTCGAGATGGGTGTTCCCCTCAAGAAGCTCCGGCTTATTCCATACGGCGTTCGGTTGGAACGCTTTCGCCCTGTAGCCGACCCTCCCACGGACTCCTTCGACGTTCTCTTTGCCGGCTCCGTCAGTCTTCGCAAAGGAGTTCCCTACCTCCTCCAGGCGTTCGCACAGCTTAAGCATCCCAATAAACGCCTTCGCATTGCCGGAGCCGTTGATCACGTGGTTAAACCGGTTTTTGATCGGTTGCCGAATGCCTCTGTGGAGTGGCTGGGAGCAGTTCCCCAGAGCGATCTCATCACACTGATGTCGAAGAGCCACGTGCTCGTCCTTCCCAGCATTGAGGAAGGTCTAGCCCTGGTGCAGGCGCAGGCAATGGCATGTGGATGCCCTGTGATTGCCTCACACAATACGGGGAGTGAAGATCTTTATACCGACGGTGTCGAAGGCTTCATCGTTCCGATTCGCGATGCCGCAGCTCTTGCCGACCGCATGCAGCGAATAGCCGATGATCCAGGCATACATCAGCGCATGCGTGAGGCCGCCCTCAACCGCGTACGTCACCTGGGTGGTTGGTCAGAGTATGGGGCGAAATGGGAAAAAACCCTGCTGGAACTGCTCGCCGCGAAACGCTAGAGCATTTTCCCTGTCGGGATATGCAGCTACGGGGAAGACGCTCCAGGCCCTACATCTTGTAGCGGCCCATGTCATCGTCATTCAGGCCTTCCAGCCACTGGCGCATCTGTTCCGCAGTCACATTCTGTGCGTCAGCAGTCGATAGGCGGGCGTTCTTCAACACCTCACGATGAACATAGATGGGAGCATCCGCGCGCAACGCCAGCGCCAAAGCATCCGACGGCCGTGCATCAATGGTTACGACCTCTCCCTCCTGACGCATCCAGATGACGGCGTAGAAGGTATCGTCCTTTAGCTCCTGCACTACGATCTTGTCCACCTGGGCGTTCAGACCGCGGATCGTATCTCGCAGAAGATCATGGGTCATCGGTCGTGGAGTCGCTGTCTTCTCGATCTCGAGAGCGATGGCGTTCGCTTCGAAGATACCAACCCATATCGGCAGTACCGTATCGCCCGCGACATCCTTCAGCACAACGATCGGCATGTTCGTGACAGGATCCATCATCAGGCCACGGATCTTCATCTCGATCTCCAGCGGCGTATCATCGTGTTGCAGTCCAGGAAAGTTCATTGCAGCACCACCAGACCGACAGGCTGGGCCTGCTTCAGCATCGCTGCCGGAACCTCGGCATCGCCGGCCTGTTCGCCCACCAGACTGTTCGGCAACGACTTCGTCACCCTTACTGGAACATAACTGCCAATCTGCGGCAATATCGGTTGTGCAGCGGTGAAGTTCAATGTCTTGTTCTGCGATGTACGTCCGATGATCTGGCCACGCTGCTGGTTAAAGCCCTCGACCATCACCTCGATCACTTTGCCCTCGTGCCGGCTATAGAGGGCACGTTGAATCTCCCGCTGGCGATCGAGCAGAACCTGCAGCCGCTTGCTCTTCACATCTTCTGAGACTGTCTCCGACATAGAGACAGCCGGCGTATTTGGCCGTGGCGAATACTTGAAAGCGAAGACGCCGTCATAGCCCACCTCACCGCAGAGAGTGACCGTCTCTTCGAAATCGGCATCGGTCTCTCCTGGAAAACCTACGATGATGTCGGTGGTCATGGAGATGTCCCGTTTCGCGGACTTGATCCAGGAGATACGCTCCAGATACCACTCTCGGGTGTATTCGCGCTGCATCGCCTTCAGTACGGCCGACGATCCGCTCTGCACCGGCAAATGGATGTGGTCACACAACGTAGGCACGGCATCGATTGCGTCGACGATCTGCTTCGTGAAGTGCCGCGGATGCGATGTCGTAAACCGCACACGGCGGATTCCTGGAACCTCTCCAACCGCAACCAGAATTTCGGCGAAATTCATTTTGCCGAGCGGATCACGGAAGGAGTTCACATTCTGACCTAGCAGCTGAATATCGGTAAAGCCGGCATCGGCCATACGGCGCGCTTCAGTCAGTACCGACTCCGAGGTGCGGCTGCGCTCCTTGCCACGGGTATAGGGCACCACGCAGTAGGAGCAAAACTTATCGCACCCCTCGGTGATAGTGATATAGCCGCGGTGCGGATTGGACCGCGCGGTGAACTCAGTATCAAAGGCCTCGTCCGTCTGGCGGTCATCAAGACCAGTAATACGGTGCTCACCTGCTTCCAGGCGGCGGATCATCTCCGGCAGGTTACGGTAGGAAGCCGAACCGCTTACCAGCGAGACGAATGGAGCTTTCTCGAAGATCTTTTCGCCTTCCTGCTGCGCCACACAGCCGAGCACGCCAAAGCGCTTCCCCTCGCCCTGCAGACGCTTGTACTCATTCAAGCGATGAAAGACCTTTTGCTCCGCCTTGTCGCGGATGGAACAGGTGTTGTACAGAACGAGGTCAGCAGAATCCTCGTCCGTCACCTGTGTATAACCCTCATGCTGCAGCGTGCCGATGACCTTTTCAGAGTCATGGGCGTTCATCTGGCAGCCAAAGGTTTCGATATAAAACGTCTTTGCCACGCTTGAAAGTATACCGCCGGACGCGCATCGGCTCTGCACGTTGAATTATTTGCTTGTCAGGACATTGGTAGCGCCAACGGGGATCGAACCCGTACTCTTCGCCTTGAGAGGGCGACGTGTTAACCAATTACACCATGGCGCCGTTATAGGCAGGGCGGTGATGACTCACGCCCACTCTTTTCAGTATAGCAGTGAAGAAGCGGTTTGTTGGATCAGATACCGAGTTTCTTCACTTCGTCGTTGTAGTACTTGCGGTACAGGATGTCCCACTCCTGGGTACCTTCGAGGATGATCTTCCGCTGCGAGGTAATCTTTAGCCGCGCCGCCTGGTCGATCTTGGTCTCCTCGAGCAACAGCTTCTCCAGCGCCTTACGAGCCTCCTGGCGGATCGTGTTCCGGTCCTCCAGAAACTCTGCCTCGTCGGTCTCTGCCAGAGTATCGGCCACCACGTGTGCCAGTTTGTTGAGCTTGTCGCGTGAGATTCTCACAGCACCGCCTTGTATTTGCGCACAAGCTCGTTCTTTACCTTCTTGAACATCTCCGGGTAGCTCGCGCCTGTCTTGCGCATATCGTCCTGGAAGGTTTCCAGAATGACGCGGACCTCGTCGTTGATCCGGTCTTCGAGTGAGAGCTCGTCGAGCAGACCATGATTCACACGCTCATTCAGAACGCCGGGCTTATCGGTGCGGAGCATCTTCGCGTCGATAAGGTGCTGTACCGTGTGCTTGGCCAGGTAGTTGACGTAGTCCTTGGAAAAAATCATCTCTCTTCGAAGTCATTTATATCACGCGGTTAAGGCCGCTTTCGCGCCCCACAAAAGATATCCCGGGACAGCGCTCCCTAGTTACGGCCGGTGCGGGCAGCTCGGGGTATTCAGGCAGCTCTCGGCCAGGCGCAGACGCTCCACAGGCCGTCCATGCACCACGTGTTCGTGAACGATCTCCTGGACGTCCTCCAATTTCACAAAGCCGTACCAGACTGCCTCCGGATAGACCACCATCACAGGGCCATGTTCGCACTGATCCAGGCAGCCGGCCTCGTTGGCCCGCACCGTGTTCTTCAAGCCAGCGGCCTTTACAGCATCCTTCAGTGCATCTTTCAACTGGCGGCCGCCGCGGGGGCGGCAGCTCGGACGGGCAGCGCCCTCCAGGCGCTCATTGCTGCAAACAAAAACATGACGTTCAAACTTTGCCATGCTCTCAGCGTATTCCAGTGCGTGCAGTCATGCTTTTTTGAGACAATACCCTTTGTTGCAATGCAGACGGATAATCTAATTTCCCTGAAAGACGACATGATTGCCTTCATCGCGGGCCACGGTATGCACCGCATGAATGCTTATGTCCATGAAGACATTCCCACGGTTGTCTTCGAAGAAGAGAACGCCGATTCCTGGAAAGACTTTGTCGAACACGCCAAAGCCGCCGGGGTCAGCTTCCTAACCATGAGCGAAGTCACGCTGGAAAAGCGTGATATCGAGATACTCATCGAGCAGCTTCGCGCCCGCGAATTTCCGGACTCTGACGACACGCCGGATATCGACGACGCGCAGTACCTGGTGAACTATGTCGGGAAGACCGGCTACCTGCAGCTCGGCTTCGCCTACAACGGCATCATGTTCATCTATGAGACCTCGACCGAGTGGTACGACCGCTTTCAGCAGTTGATGGAGAGCGTCTCGGACTTCGACTCGATCATCGTGGACGACCCCGACGCAGACGAATAGAGCACAAGCCCTGCAGGTGTAGTGCAGGGCTTGTGCATCTATGGGCGTTTTCCTCAATGAAAACGCCCCTGTACGCTCCTCCCGGGATACCCAGTAACAGGAAAAATGCTCTAGTGGCCGTCGAACCGCTCTATCGCTGGACAAGCCCGGAGGTCTCCTTCGAGGAAGCCGAGGCTTTCGCCCGTGAACTGCGCCTTCCGCAGGTCATCGCCGAGCTTTTGCTCAACCGTGGCTTCGACACGCCGGAAAAGGTCGGCCTTTTTCTTAATCCCGAGATCGGCCACCTCCACCCTCCTTCGGCCATGCTGGGGATGGCGGGCGCCGTGGAACGTATTCACCACGCCATCGCACGCCGTGAACCTGTCCTGATCTACGGGGACTACGACGTCGACGGCACCGTCGCCACCGTGCTCCTGAAAACGGCCATCGATCGCATCGCCGGCGGCGACTCCATCGTTCGCTACCATATCCCGCACCGCATCCGCGAAGGCTATGGGATGCAGGCAGGGGTTCTGGCTGATGCAGCAGCAATGGGTGTCCGCCTGGTCATCTCCGTCGACACAGGCATCCGCGCCTTCGCTGCCGCCGAAGAGGCACAATCTCTCGGGCTCGACCTGATCGTCACCGACCACCATCTTCCGGACGAGATCGGCGGTCTACCTCCGGCACTTGCCGTCATCAACCCCAATCAGCCTAACTGCCCTTATCCGAATAAAGATCTCTGCGGCGCTGGCGTCGCTTTCAAACTGGCTCAGGCTCTCCTGGAGAGCTCCAATATTCCCGCCGAAACCGTAGGAACCAAGCTGCTACCCAGCTTCCTGAAGTTGTTAGCGATCGCCACCGTGGCAGATGCCGTCGCTCTCACCGGCGAGAACCGGGTCATCGTCGCTATCGGCCTCCGCGAGCTGGTCAAACCTGTCCAACCAGGTCTCCGTTGCCTGATGGAGCTGGCTCAACTCACCGGCCGACAGTCGCTGACAGCGACCTCGGTCGCCTTCCGTCTGGCGCCTCGCATCAACGCCGCCGGCAGAATGGATATTGCCTCGGATGTCGTCGAGATGTTCCTTACCCGCTCTCCCGAGCGGGGCCGCGAAATCGCTGAGAAACTGCACCGGCTGAACGAAGATCGGCGCGCAACCGAGCAGGCTGCACTCGACGAGATCGAAGCGTTGCTCGCCGCCGACACATCTCTTGCCGAAGCGGGCGCCGTCGTCCTCGACGGACACGGCTGGCACCGAGGCGTTATCGGAATCCTGGCCTCGCGCGTGGTCGAGCGCACCCACCGTCCCGCCCTTGTATTGGCACACGAAGACGGTGAGGCGTACGGCTCCGGGCGGTCCATCCCTGGCTTCCACCTGCTGGATGCATTAACTGCAGTCCACTCTGTCGCTCCGATCTTCACCCGGTTCGGCGGGCACGCACATGCCGTCGGGTTCTCTCTTCCCTCTGACAGAGTGCCCGAATTGCGAATGAGCCTCGGTATCTATGCCCGCTCCGCAATGTCGACGGAAGCCCTGCTTCCGGAACTGCACTGCGACGCTTCCCTGCCGCTGGAGCGCATTACGCCCGCATTTGTGCAACAGCTCCATCGTTTTGAGCCCTTTGGACACTCCAATCCGGAGCCGGTCTTCTGCTCCGGTCCCGTCCGCATTCTCGATATGCGCGTTCTCAAGGACAAACACCTTCGTCTGCGACTGGAGCAAGGCAGCGCCGTCATCGCTTGCCTGGCATGGTCCCGGCGGATCCATTGGCCCTCGCGCCTCCAGGAACTTGGTCTGGGGCAGGGTGCGATGATCGACGTGGCCTTTCGCATTCGCGAGAACACGAATCCGGACTTCGGAAATGCAATTGAACTGGAGTTGTGCGATCTACGCCCAGCTCATACGGCCGGATAACTTTTTGTGCCGCAAACCCTTCCACCTGCGTCAGATATACTGACGCTTCGTCGCCTTATGGCCCAGAAAGCTACCAGTCCTGCTCGCACTTTCGTTTTCGCTTTGCTCGGCCTGGCCGCCATTGTTGCGGTCGGCTTTGGTTTGCGCTCCCTGTTCCGCAGCAATGTCGATGTCCACGCTGCCTCCGTTACGTATGAAAATCTGACCAGCACTACCCCAACCAACGGCAAAGTTCAGCCCGTGGAGCCCTTTGACGCGCATGCTCCGATGGCGGGAACGGTCGATCGGATTTACGTCGGAGCCGGCGAAAAGGTGAAAGCTGGCCAGTTGCTCATTCACATGAATGATGCTGAGGCGTTGGGACGGCTGGCAACCGCGCAGTCCGCGTTGGCCGGCGCCCAGGCAACCATCCACGATATGGAGAGCGGCGGCTCGACCGATGAACGGATTGGCATGGCCTCTGATCTGGAGAAGGCGCGCCTGCAGGAACAGCAGGCTCAGCGTGACCTCGCGGCGCTGCAGCAGCTCCAGCAGAAAGGAGCTTCCTCTGGAAGCGAGGTTCTCGCCGCTCAGCAGCGGCTTGAAAATGCAAAATCCTCTCTTGTTGCATTAGAACAGCGCTCATCTCCGGCGTCTCGTTACAGTAATCAGGACCGCACCCGCGTTAAGGCACAGGCGGCCGATGCCTCGGCTTATGTCGCGTCTGCGCGCAACCTCTATAACCAGTTGAATGTTCGGGCTCCGTTCGATGGAACGATCTACTCGCTTCCGATACAGGAGTCGGACTTTGTTCCCGCGGGAGAGACGCTTCTCTCGATGGCGAACCTCGATCGCATCCAGATTACGGCCTATTTTGACGAGCCCGATGTGGGGAAACTGGCAGTCAACCAGGCTGTGAGCATCGTCTGGGAAGCCAAGCCTGGAAAGGTGTGGCACGGACATGTCGAGACGGTGCCGACGACCATCATCAACTACGGCACCCGTAACGTTGGCGAGTGCATTATCAGTGTCGATGATGCGCATGGCGACCTTCTGCCGAATACCAATGTCACGGTCACCGTCACCATCCTGCAACACCCACATGTGCTGGCGGTTCCCCGAGAGGCGCTCCATACCCAGGGCTCGCAGAGCTACGTCTTCCGCATTGTGAACGGGAAGCTGGTACGAACCCCTGTTCAGGTCGGCGCCGCCGTAACCCCGACACGCATCGAAATCGCCGGTGGACTTTCCGTCAATGACAAAGTCGCCGTCAATTCCGTTGATAACAGCGAACTGACAGACGGCCTGCCGGTCGATGTCGTTCAATAAGGCAGTTGATTATGCAGCACCAGAAGTTGCTTTTGCTCGTCACACTCCTCTTTTCGACGCTTTCCATGCGGGCCATGGATGTGCACGAAGCGCGGTCTGCGCTTATGGCCGGCCGCGTAGATGAGGTGGCTGCCGCGCTTGAGCCTGCGGTTAAGTCCAACCCGAAAGATGCCGTATCTCATCATCTTCTGTGCCGTGCGTACTATGCCCAGGAGCTTCCAGATCGCGCCGTGCCCCATTGCGAAGCGGCTGTCGCCAATGACTCCGGCAATGCGATCTACTACCTCTGGCTGGGGCGCGCGTACGGCTTGAAAGCTGACAAGTCAGGGCCGTTTACAGGCTTCAGCATGGCTAAGCGCAGCGTAGCGTCGTTTGAGCGCGCATTCCAGCTCGCGCCCACCAGCCTGGATGCCATCAACGATCTGGGTGAGTTCTATGCCCGGGCACCATCCATTGTTGGTGGAGGCACCGACAAAGCACGGCAGCTCGCCGAGCGTATTCAACCACTTTCTGCAGCGAAATATCACCGCATCCTTTCTCTGGTCGCCGAAAAAGAGAAAGACTACGGAGCCGCCGAACAAGAGTTGAAAAAAGAGATCGAGGTCAAACATACCGCGGAAAACCTGATGGATCTGGTGGCCTTCTACGACCGCCGGAAACGCGTGGATGATGCCGTCTCCGTTATCCGCGACGTGATCAATACCGATCGTCCCCGTTCCGGCCCCAGCTTCGACGCGGCAACATTCCTGACCGAACAGCATCGCGATCCTGCATTGGCAGAAAGGCTGCTCAAGGAGTACCTTGCCTCTCCGGCAAGATCCGACCAGGCTCCCGCGTTTCGTGCACATGTGCTGCTCGGAAAGATTCTGGAAGACCGGGGAGACAAAGCAGGAGCAACGGCGGAATACCAGGCTGCGCTGGCATTAGCGAAGGACTACCCGATTGCCCGCCATGCACTTGGAATGTAATAGAGCGTGTGACGCAGCTCACGGTCCGGCCACATCGTCCCGGTACTAAAATAAAGCCGTGGCCTCTACCGCACTCCATCTCGCGTCAGCCCGGCTTACTACCACTCATGTAAAGCGGCTTGCCTGGCTCACGCTGGCATGGAATATCCTCGTTGTGCTTTGGGGAGCAATTGTGCGCGCCACCGGATCAGGCGCCGGCTGCGGGAATCACTGGCCACTCTGTAATGGAGAGATTATTCCGCATACGCCTCGTATCGATACGATCATTGAGTTTACCCATCGCATGATGTCGGGAGGCGCAGTCTTCCTTACGCTCGCACTTCTGCTCGCGATCTTTGCGACGTCAGAACGTCTGCAGCCTGCACGTAAGGCCATCGTCGTCGCAACCGTGTTGTTATTCAATGAAGCGATTCTTGGCGCCCTGCTGGTGAAACTCGGCTACGTCACGGGCAACCGTTCTATCGGGCGAGTCGTTCTTCTTTCGATCCATCTGTCGAATACCCTGTTGCTGCTGGGCGCATATACCTTAACTGCGTACTTCCTTGAGCGTCCCTGGCGTTTCACCATCTCTCGCCCCAATCTCTGGCTAAGCGCCGTCGGCCTGTTCAGCACACTTATCGTCGGTGTAAGTGGATCACTGGCAGCCCTCGGCGATACCCTCTTCCCAGCGACGTCGCTGCGCGCTGCCTTCGTCCAGGACTTCGCCAGTAGCTCTCCCATGTTGCTGCGGCTTCGTAGCGTGCACCCGCTCAGCGCCTTCCTGGCGACCGTATTTGTTATCTGGCTACTGAAACGTTCCTGGGGATCGCCGCTGGCAAACTTCGTTCTCGGTCTGCTCGCCTTCCAGATTGCGCTTGGCTTTGCCGATCTTCTGCTGTTGGCGCCAACCTGGATGCAGGTGCTGCATCTGCTCGGGGCCGATCTCTACTGGGCGGCTCTTCTCTGGCTCTCCGCGCGACAAACATTCCCAATCACAAAGGAACTTCATGCGTAAGCTGCTGCTCTTCCTGCTGCTGTGCGTCACAGCCGCTGTATCTGCACAATCGGTCCCCATGGACGGCCTGGCCCATGTCGCCATACGCGTCAAAGATGTCCCAGCCTCCCGTGCCTTCTACGAGAAGATTGGTTTTCTTGAGGCCTTTACGATCGACAACAAGGGCGTTCTGGACCGTTCCTTCATCAAGATCAACGACGATCAGTTCATCGAGCTCTACCCGCAGACCGAGAAACAGCCGCAGATCGGTTTCCTGCACCTCTGCTTCTATGGCAGCGATCTGGAATCGCTGCATAAGCAGTACGAACGTGAAGACCTGAAGCCGCACGACCTCAAGAAAGCCGGCGCCGGCAATCTGTTATTCACCATGGAAGGCCCCGAGAAACAGAACATCGAATACACCCAGTACATGCCTGGCTCACTCCACTCCAACGACCACGGCAAGCATCTGGGAAGTCCTGTCGGTCCGAAGTTAATCAGTGTCTCCCTCGCGATGAAGGATGTCCCTGCTGCCCGCGCTTACTACTCTGAGAAGCTCCACTTCCCGATTACCAAAACCGGCAGCTTCGCCATCCCCGGCACCTCCGGTGAAACCGTTGTGATTGAGGACGATCAGATCGGAGCCCGCATGCGGGTTGCCTTCCAGGTAAAGAGCCTTAGGGAAGCGGCAGCAGATCTGACGAAGCGTGGCGTTCCCTTCACGCGCGCGAAAAACGCACTCTCCACAACGGACCCCGACGGGAATATCGTGGAGTTCCGCGAACACGGCAGCTAGACTAACGGACTATTTTGTATTCGGATCGCCGTCGACTTTGTTGGCGGCTTTCTTTGTGCCCGATTTGGTCTTCTGGTAAGCCTTTTTGGTGCCGTGCTTGGTGGCGTCCCAGCCCTCTTCTGTCTTTTCACCAACCACATGAGCCGACTTCTTGGTTCCCTTCTTGACGCCGCTGCCGGTGTCCTTGGCAGCCTGTTTCGTCTCATGACCGGCATCTTTCATATCCTGTTTCGCAGTCTGAGCACCCAGGAAGGCGGCAGGCAACGTGGCAACGAGGCATGCTGCGAGAAAACGGGTAGTACGATTCATAGGAAACTCTCCTGTTTAGAAAGAGATGAGAGTTTCCAATCTTTGGTTAGCTAGAGCATTTTTCCTGTTGCTGGGTGTCCCGAAAGAGGAGTGCAGCGGCGTTTTCATTGCGGAAAACGCCCATGGATGCCGAAAACCTACACTACTCCAGGAAAAATGCTCCAAGGGATACGGGACACCTGAGATTTATCACACCGTATCAAAGCTGCTGATAGGCTGAAACTTCCTATGCCACGTAGAACGAACCCGGCGCCTGTACCTCACCGTTTCTTCAATCGCGACGAAAGCTGGCTTCGCTTTAACTGGCGCGTGCTGGAAGAAGCGCAGGATGAGCGTAATCCATTGCTGGAGCGCGTCAAGTTCCTCGCCATTACGGCAAGCAATCTCGATGAATTTGTCGAAATTCGAGTCGCCGGCGTACTACAGCGTCTGGAAGATGGATATGTCACGCCGCAGGCTGAAGCAGATGACGGGATGAGCGAGCAGCAGCGCCTCGAAGAGCTCAACCGCTTGATGCATGCCTTTGTCTGCGACCAGTATCGTTGCTGGAATGAACAGCTCCTGCCTGCCTTGCTGAACGTAGGTGTCCGGGTTCTGGAGTGGAGCGAACTGGACGATGCAGCTCGGGAGTATGCCGAACAGTATTACAACGATGAAGTTGATCCTCTTCTGACTCCGGTCACCATCGACCCGGCGCATCCTTTCCCGCGAGTCCTGAACAAGGCACTCTGCATCGCATTGCTTCTTCGGCGTAAGCGCAAAGGAGCGGCCGCCGCCGCACCGATTCTGGGTGTAATTACGGTTCCCCGGTCGTTGCCTCGCTTCGTCAAGCTGCCGTGCACCAGTGGATGCACCGAGTTCATCTTTCTTCATGACCTGATCGAAGCGCAGGCGGAACGTCTCTTCCGCGGCTACGAGGTTCTGGCAAAGACCGCGTTTCGGGTAACCCGGAATTCAAACCTCTATCTCCAGGAAGAAGAGACGCGCTCACTACTGGAGAGCGTCCGCAGCGAACTGCACAATCGCCGCAAAGGCGATGCCGTCCGCCTGGAAGTGAGCGAAGGCGCGGACCCGGAGATCGTCGAACGTTTGCGTGCCAACTTCGAACTGGATACGTGGCAGGTCTTCAAGACCGAAGGGCCGGTAAACCTCTCCCGGCTAATGAATCTCTACTCGGGTGTTGACAGCGATGCGCTGAAGTATCCGCCCTTCCATGGCCGCGAGTACCGACTCGACCGGAAATCCATCGACCTGTGGGATGAGCTGCGCACTCGAGACATCATGCTGCATCATCCTTTCGACAGCTACAGCGTCGTCGAGGAATTCATCGAAGCAGCGGCTGCCGATCCTGCGGTGGTGAGCATGAAGCAGACGCTTTATCGCACCAGCGCGGATTCACCGATGTTTGCCGCACTGGTCGATGCAGCGCAGCAGAAGGACGTCACGGTCGTCGTAGAGTTGATGGCCCGGTTTGACGAGGCCTCGAATATTCGCTGGGCCCGCACCCTGGAAGACGCGGGTGTACAAGTCTTCCACGGCATCTTCGGCTTGAAGACTCATTGCAAGCTCGCCCTGATGATTCGCCGTGATCCAGACGGTGTGATGCGCCGCTATGCCCATCTGGGCACCGGCAATTACAATCCGGTTACCTCGCGCTTCTATACCGATATCAGCCTGCTGACTGCGAATCCCGAGATCACACATGCCGTCCATGCGGTCTTCAACTATCTGACCGCCGAAGCGGAAGGCGAGCTCTATCGCCCTCTGATGGTGGCCCCACTCACACTCGTTGATGATCTTGAAAAGCTGATCGACCGCGAGATCGAGCACGCTAAAGCAGGCAAACCGGCACATCTCATTGCCAAGATGAACGGCCTTATCGATCGTCGCCTGATCGAAGCCATGTATCGCGCCAGCCAGGCAGGAGTGGAGATCGACTTGATTATCCGGGGCATGTGCGCTCTACGCCC
>JAEKKE010000677.1 GCA_019510535.1 Acidobacteriota bacterium | reverse complement strand
TCTGCATCCCGTGCGTGCCCTTGTTGCCGAGATAGCTCCCGCTCCATTGCAGCGACCACGGCAGATCGCGCTGCACCTCGAGTGTCCATGTCTGGATGCTGCCGATCTTCAGGTTTGGATCGACCGCGAAAGTGTTCTGCGTGGTCAAGGCGCAGGGATTGAAACCCGAGGCCAACGTCAGTGGGCAAGCGGCACTGTTCTGAACATTGAGGCTCTTGGAGAGTGGCGCCTGTTGTGCAAGCTGGAGATAGAGCGATGGATACACGGATGTGTCGTAATTAATGCCATAACCACCGCGAACAACCAACGAGCCGCCGATGTTTGGATGCCAGGCAAAACCGATTCTAGGCTCCAGACCAAGACGGTACGGACGCAACAGTGAATCGGGATACTGCTGGCCAGTAACTGTCCCCCTAGACGCGCTTGCGAGAACGGGTGCGGCGGCGGTGAAATCATTCGAGAGATCGAGGTTAACCAGGCGATTCTTCAGCTCCGTCATGGGTGCACCGAACTCCCAGCGGATGCCGGCATTAACGCTGAACTCCGGACTCAGTCGCCAATCGTCATTCACATAGGCGTTGTAAACGGATTGGCGCAGATACTTGTCGGCATTGCCAAATGAGATGGCACTGGCGTCAGGAACACCAATCAGAAAGCCCGCCAGATCGGAACCGCTGCCGGAGACGTTGCTCTTGCTTGTCGCGGTTCCCGTGAAGGTCAACGAGATAGTTGAACTGCTGCCGGCGGAAGTCAAAACCGAATGCGAGGTTATGCCCGGAGTGATTCCAGGAGAGGCTCGCGGAGACTTTGTTGGTTTCGTTGCGATTGTGCGCGCTGATGCCATCTGTCAGCTCGGCGATGCCGCTGCCGCCAGAGAAGCTGAGAGTGGGCGGTCCCCAATCCACCGGCACACGGCTGTTGCCCTGGATCCCCGCACTTCCGGAGATATCTGCGCGGTTCTGCCAGTAAGGGACGTCTGTCGTTGCCAGGCGGCTGAAGTCATATCCGAGATCGAGACGAAGGCGTTGATTGAAGCTGTGTAACCAGTCGACGTTGCCGTGGTGGCCCAGAATGCGCTCAGTATCGGTGAAGCCAAAGAGATTGTTCCCGCTGGTGCGCGTACTGGAGAAGTTGAAGGACCCTCTGAGCTGGTTCTTGGTGTCGATGCTTTTATCCATGTGCAGGTTTCCGGCATCGATGTGCGAACTACTCAGAAGCGGAAGCTGGAAGTTGTACCGGCGATTGCCCGCGACATTCGGCAGTGGATAGAGATTGAGCAAGGCCTGAGCCTGCGGTATGACCGGCACTTTGTTGTTGGCGTATGGCTGTCCAGTCACAGGATCGTAGATAACAAGCGGTTGCCCTGTAGCCGCTGTCTGACCGGAAAGATCACCGGCACGCTCCGCGGCGGTCGGTACCAGCGCGGAGGTAGTCGCGGCAGTGCTGACGCGATGCCACGTGTACTGCGCGAAGAAGTATGGTCCATCGCGCAGCACGTGCGGGATGCGCAACGGCCCGCCGACGGTTATCCCGCCAGTGTAGTTGTTGTAGGTGGGCTTAGCGCCCTCGTTCCCGGCAAGCGAGTACGAGCGCGCGTCCAAGGCCGAGTTCTGTTCCTGCGCCACCAGGCTGAAGTTGTACGGCCGGCGCCCGCCGGAGCGATTGTGCCCAAACGAACCCGGCAAGCGGAAGCTCGACGTTGCGCCATTGCTGACGCTGCCATTCACCAGCAGTCCCGGCTCTGCACCAAAAGCGGCGGCGGCGTCCGGACGTGGCGAGTCTCCGCTTACGGAAGATGCAGCAGAAACTCCTGCAGGCGGAGCGGGCTGCGTCGCGCGTCGCGGTGCGGGCTATGCGATGCGCACGTGTTTCTCAAGCTCGCTCAGGCTGAGCAACGACAGCTCCCA
>JAEKKE010000674.1 GCA_019510535.1 Acidobacteriota bacterium | reverse complement strand
AGTCCGAACTGTGCCGCACGTACACGATCGATATCGAGATGCAGGTCAGGCGCATTCACTACCTGGTGCATGTGTACATCGACTGCTCCGGGAACCGTTGCCAGCCGCTCGCGCAGACGGCGCGCGATCTCGTAGTTGGTCGGATCGTAACCCTGTATCTGGATATCGATCGGCGCAGGCAGACCGAAGTTCAGGATCTGCGTCACCATGTCCGCAGGCTGGAAGAAGAAGGTCGCATCGGGAAACTTCTTTGGAAGCTCCGCACGCAGCCGCTTGATATAGCCCTCGGTGGAGTGATGTTTCTCATTCAGCGCGATCAGAACCTCGCCGTCGGCGCTGCTGATGGTCGAGCCATCACCGAAGGCGTAGTTGAAGGTCTCGGGCGTGAGGCCGATATTGTCCATCACCAGCTCGGTCTCATCCGCGGGAATGATCTTATGGATCTCATCCTCAACCTGGCTGAAGATCACCTTGGTGCTCTCAATGCGGGTTCCGGGACGTGTACGGATGTGGAGCTTGATCTGTCCTGCATCGACGCTGGGGAAGGGCCGATGAAGGGCAGCAGCACAAAGGCTGACAGCATCACCGCCACCGAAGCAAACAAGGCGGCACGGCGATGAGCGAGAAAGCTCTCGAGTGTCGATGTATAGCGATGCTGCAGCCAGGTGTAGCCCTGGTTGAAGCGATCGTTGATGCGGCGGAAGAACCCACCTGCGCCGGCGGTCAACACATCGCCGGTCGTCTGGCCTTCAAAGCTGTGCTCCGCTCCCAACAGGTAGTTCACCAGCACCGGCACCAGCGTACGTGACAGCACGTAGGAGGCCAGCATGGCGAAGACTACGGCGAGCGCCATCGGGGTAAAGAGGAACTTTGCCGGTCCGGTGAGGAAGACCACCGAGACGAACACGATGCAGATGGTCAGCGTGGAGATCAGGGTAGGTCCTGCAATCTCGGAGGCGCCAATCAGCACCGCCTCACGCAATGTCTTGCCGTGCATGTGGCGGTGAATGTTTTCGATGGTAACAGTCGCGTCATCCACCAGGATGCCGATGGCGAGCGCAAGGCCGCCGAGGGTCATGGTGTTCATCGTCTCGCCCAGGGCGGAGAGCACGATGATGGAGCTCAGAATCGAGAGCGGGATTGAGACCGCGATAATCAGCGTACTGCGCCAGCTGCCGAGAAAGAGCAGGATCATCAATGCGGTGAGAGCCGCGGCGATGACGCCTTCACGCAGCACGCCCACGATGGATGCCTTCACAAAGATCGACTGATCGAAGAGCTCCGTGATCTTAAGGCCTGGTGGCGCGGCGGCACGCGAGGCGGGCAATACATCGTCCTTGATCTGCTTGACGATATCGAGCGTCGAGACCGAGCCGGTCTTCATGATGGTGAGCAGAGCCGCGGGCTTTCCATTCGATCGCGCAACGTTCTGCTGTACCGACCATCCGTCACGCACATGCGCCACATCGCGCATGTAGACCATCGCCCCGTTAACTTGCTTGATGGGGACATCGTTCAACGAGAGCGCATCGACCGGGCTGGAGTTGGTACTGACGGTATATTCCGTGTTCTCAACTTTGGCCGTGCCGGATGGCAGAGTCACGTTCTGCGCATTGATGGCGCTGGTGATGTCAATCGGCGTCAGGCCTTTTGCCAGTAGCGCATTCTGGTCGAGATCGACCATGATCTGACGAGCCACACCACCGTAGGGCGTAGGCAACAGCGTGCCGGGAAC
>JAEKKE010000017.1 GCA_019510535.1 Acidobacteriota bacterium | reverse complement strand
TGATCGTAGGGATGAAAGAGGATCAGGTCCGCCTCGATATTCATCGCACGCAGGTCCTGAATGCGCTGCTCGATATGGCGGAAGTACTCCGGATTGAAGCGGGAGTAATCGTTCGTCTCACCCTGGCGCGGAAACGGGAAGCGCGGTGGAACCCCGTGGTTGTACTGGTACCACTTGGGGAAGATGCACATGCGCATCTTGTTGAATGGCCCTGTCTTCAGCGCTGCCAGCGTCTCCCGCTCGCGCTCTTCGGTCTGGTGCACCCAGGCATAGCAGGTGGTGCCAAACGGAAAATATGGTGTGCCGTCGGCATAGCCGAAGTGAAAGGTGTCACGAACGCTTACAGGACCGTGGTTGCTGCCGGCGGCAGGCGTCACCTCCATCCAGACGCCGACAGAGTCCGGCATGAAGCGCACCTTATACACGCCGTCACCGTCGTAGAAGCCGTCAATGGTCATCTCGCGGCCGCCCTTACGGAAGGTGGCTTTTATCCAGACATCAAGAAAGGGATTGCCTTCCTTCGGGCCATTCAGGGTAATTTCAAAGACATCCCAGCGTTCGACCTTCATAGCCGGTTGTGCCGGCGCGGCGATACCGTTTGTCGATATACCGGCAATCATGACGGCTCCGCCGGCCTTCAGCATCTCTCTGCGATTCATGCCGACAAGTTTACTTGCATATGCATAAAGATGCATAGAGGTTGGAGAATGAAAATGTTACCCCAGGAGAATGGGCGGACGAGAAGCGGATTTCTCCGCTTCGATCCACCCCCACCAGCACTGGCCGGGAACCCCGATCGATCCACCCCACCAGCAAAGCTGGCCGGGGACCCCGGTCGCTGCGAAATGACAAACAAAAGGGTTGTGCCGCGCTCGAATCCGCCCGCTGGAACTCTGCTGCTTAGAGCCAGCCTTTGGAGCGCGCGAGGCGAGCCGCCTCGATGCGATTTGAGACGCCTAGTTTTGCGATCGATTCCGAGAGATAGTTCCGCACCGTGCCCTCGCTCAGGCTCAGTTCCCGTGCCACATCCGCCGTCGACATTCCGTCACCCGCGCGCTGCAGAATCTGCCGTTCGCGGTCAGTCAGCGGATCGGGATCGGCGGTCCATGCCTCAGCGGCCAGATCCGGATCTACCACGCGCAGACCGCGATGCACCCGGCGGATCGCCTCTGCCAGCTCCGCCGCTGGACGGTCCTTTAATAGATAGCCCTGCGCTCCGGCGTCGAGCGCGCGGCGCAAATAGCCGGGACGGGCGAAGGTGGTCAGAATCACCACGCGTGTCTTTGGAAAACGTTCTTTCACCACTGCCGCCAGCTCGAGGCCGGTCATCTGCGGCATCTCGATATCGGTGACCAGCACCTGCGGAGGCTTCTTCGTCATGAGATCTAACGCTGCGCGGCCGTTACTGGCCGTGCCTGCCACGGTAATATCCGGCTCCGTATTCAGCAGAGCGGCCAGAGCTCCCAGAACCATGCCCTGATCTTCGACCAGCAATACTTCAATTTTCGTCATACCGTGGCCGCACCCTGCGGCAGATCGATCGTCAGTTGAGTGCCCACCTCAGACTGGATCGACAACCGCCCACCCAGTGCTTCTACACGCTCACGCATACCTCGCAACCCTGACCCTTCCTCCTTGACGCCGCCTTTGCCATTATCGGCGACCGTAACATGCAGCCGTCCATCGCGGAAGCGGAACTGCATCCAGACCTCGGTCGCCTCAGAATGACGCATGATATTGGTGACACTCTCTCGCACAGCCAGGCAAAGCACCGTCTCTTCGGCGACGGGTAGCTCATTCGGCAAGCCGTCGCAGATCAGCTTGATGTCAGCGGTCGCCAGCGCCTTGCGTGCGCGGTCGACCTCTGCACTCAGCCCCTGGGAGCGATAGCCCAGCACCGCCTCACGCACCTCCGCCAATGCCTTACGAGAGGTCTGTTGAATCTCAGCGATCTCAGACGCTGCTGCGTTGGGATCACTGGTAATCAATTTACCGGCCAGTTCGCTCTTCAAAGCGATGACGGTCAGAGTGTGCCCCAGCAGATCGTGAAGGTCGCGTGCAATGCGCTCCCGCTCGGCAACGGTTGCCAGATGTTCGATCTCTTCATTGGCAAGCTTCAGCTTCGCGTTAGACCACTCCTGCTCTGCGTAGTACAGGTTTGTGAGAGTGATCACTACTACGAAGAAAACACCGACACAGACTGCCCAGCGACTCAGACCAAAGATGGCCATCTCGAGGAACATGCCGGAGACCTGTGCCCCCATCGCGACCAGCGCTCTTCGCGGTTTTTTCAGGATGAATGGCAGCATCGCCACCGGGTATACGAATAGTCCGGAAGCACTGGAGTTAAACGGCATGTACACATAGCCCACCGCAAACAGCACGGTGTATGCGATCCACCGTGTGCGGCCCCGGGTCTCGGCAGCAACGAAAAACGAGAGCAGGAAGATGGGATATGCGATCGCCAGCGCAATCCATGCATCACGTCTGTGGCTGAGGATCGGGTAAGCTTTTGGCTTTCCTGGCTCTCGTCGCACTCCATCGCCGCACTCTCTCCTGACATCACCTTAGAGCATTTGTCCTGTTGCTGGGTATCCCGAGTGGAGCGTGCAGCGGCGTTTTCATTGCGGAAAACGCCCATAGATGCACAAGCCCTGCGCTACACCTACAGGAAAAATGCTCTAGCTCGCCGTCGCATTCCGCCGGAAGAGCACAATCGCCAGTCCCAGCATCAATACAGTAAATCCCGCAAGGGCGGCAATGTGACCAGCCAAGGTACCACGCATCTCGAACCCGATGCCGCCTAGCGCAATCTGGGAGAGATGATAGGTTGGCCATATCGGAGCAGCCGTCTGCAGCCAGTGCGGCAGCACCGATACCGGCATCCATAAGCCGGAGCAGAAGCTCATCGGCAGATAGATCAGGTTCAGAATGCCAGGCGCAGCCTGCGGCGGCACAACCATCGCCAGCATCAGTCCCATCGAGGCAAACGGCAACACCCCTCCAAGGATTGTGAGCGCCAGGTTACGAATCTCCGTCCCAGTAATCGTCACGTGCCCCAACGTCAGACCAAGGGTCAGCAGCAGGCCAAAGATAATTGTCGCGAAGGCAAATGCCGTTAGCAGCTTTGCCAACAGGTATGCCGGGGCGGGCATCGGGCTGGCCTGTTTGACTTCCAGCCATCCCAGGTTGCGCTCGTTCGACAGTGTCACGCTGATACCAAAGAGCGAACAGCCTACCAGGCCGAAGATCGCATAGGTCGCCATCAGGTACTTGCTCGCCGACAGTACTTCGTGTCCCCTGCTGTTCACCACACCGAAGAGCAGATAGAACATCACCGGAAAGCCGATCGTCGCCAAGGTAAATGTGCGGGCGCGCAGCAGGCGCAGAAACTCGTACTTTGCCTCTTTGCGGTACAGCGGAAAACGGGGTGCTACAGTCATCGTCGTCATCGCTACTCTCCTTTGGTCAATGCGAGAAAGGCATCTTCAAGTGCCGGGCTGCTGATCTCAAGACTGTGCAAACCGGTATCGAGCGCCAGCATCTGGCGCACGGCATCTTCAACCTCACCGCAACGCACCACGGTGGTTCCGTGTTTTACCTCAATCGAGGTGACGCCGGGCAGGCGGCGCAACAGGTCCTCATCCAACGAAGTGACGCACTTGATCGTCCTTCCAGAGACCCTCGACTTGATCTGCGCCGGTGTTCCTTCGGCGATCACCGTTCCCTTGTTGATCACCACAATGCGGTTCGCCAGGCTATCCGCTTCTTCCAGATAGTGTGTCGTCAGCAGTACCGTCTTACCCCGGGCAGCAAGATCGCGCACCTGTTGCCACAGTCCGTGGCGCGATTCAATATCCATGCCCAGCGTCGGCTCGTCGAGAAAGACAAGGTCAGGATCCCCACAGATCGCCAGGGCAAACAACAGGCGTTGCTTCTGGCCTCCGCTCAACTGGCTGAACAGGCGATCTTCAATCCCGGCGAGACCAGCAACACGCACGATGTGCTCTACCGGCAACGGAGTGGGATAGTAGCTACGGAAGAGATCGAGATATTCCCTAACCTTTAGCGTCTCCGGAACGCGAGCAACCTGCAGCATCGCGCCGATGCGAGTCCTTGTCGCCGCATCGCGAGGATTGCCGCCGAAGACACGCGCCTCGCCGGCATCCGGACCAAGCAGGCCCAGCAGCAGTTTGATTGCGGTTGTCTTTCCTGCGCCGTTTGGTCCCAGCAGCGCAACTACCTCGCCAGCCCGAAGGGTGAGAGAAACCTCATCCAGGGCGCGATGCGCTCCATAGCTTTTCGTTGCTCCATGCAGATATGCCACATCCACCGCTGCCGGTATTGAGGCTGCGCTCTTTTCTTCCACCGTCACCATCGCCACACCTCCGAGAGATCCTGCTAAATCCACTCAAGCATCGCGCTGATGCCCGGCCCGGCAACAGTGCCGGATGTCATTCTTCGCGCATGACATTTGTCATGCTGACAAATGTCATGGTTTCGCCCTGACAACTCACACTGTTTTCCACCTGCGTGCTCCGCGATGCTTGAGTTCGTCAAGGAGAAACCGCGATGCAACTCAAGCTCTCTGCTCTCTGCCTTCTATTCGCCGGTACACTCGCCGCGCAGCAGTGCTCTCCCATCACGGGCACGGTACGCGATACTACCGGCGCGGTGATTCCGGATGCCACGCTGACGGTGGATACCAATCCAGCAATCGTCTCCGATGCTCAGGGGCACTTCTCTTTAGGCTGCATCAGCGGGAAACACACGCTGCTGATCGAGGCTGTCAGCTTCGCACCGCAGACGATCTCTCTGCCGGGCGGCGCAACGCTCAATATCACGCTGAAACCGGAGACCGTCACCATGGCGGTCGATGCACAGATCGACGGCTCCGGCCTGGATACCAGTGCGGGCGAAGCCGCCGGATCACGCACCCTGAACCGCCAGGACCTGGCACAGATGGCCGACGATCCGGATGATCTGCAGCGCCAGTTGCAGGCTCTCGCTGCTGTTTCGGGCGGTGCTCCCGGCGCAGCCACCATCACCGTCGACGGCTTCCAGACCGGCAGCCGCATGCCTCCCAAGTCGTCTATCGCCTTCGTCCGCGTGAATCCCGATCTCTTCTCGGCCGAATACGAGCGGCCTCCTTATGAAGGAGGACGGATCGAGATCATTACCCGGCCCGGTCAGGACAAGTACCACGGCTCGCTCTTTCTCACTGACTCCGATACGCTCTTCAACGCGCGCGATCCCTTCGCGACCAGCCGCGCCGCCATCGGCAAGCGTCGTTACGGCTTCGATCTCTCCGGCCCGCTGCTCTCTAAGAAGCGCGATTTCACACTCTCACTGGAAAAGCGAGACATCGACGACTTCGCTGTCGTTAATGCCGTGATGCTCGATGCCACGGGTAACCAGCAGACCGTCAATCAGAACGTCCCCACACCGCAGCGCTTATGGATTGCAAGCGCCCGCGTCGGCATAATGCTAGCCAGCAGGCCGAGCATATTATCCGCGTCACCAACGTCACCACCATCTCTCCACGCATTGTGCATGAGGCACGCGCTAGCTTCATGTGGCGTAATCGTGATGACACGCCGCACTCCACCGCGGCGGCCCTGCAGGTTTCGGGAGCCTTCATCGCCGGTGGATATACCGGTGGATACTTCGCCAGCCACGAGAAGGTCACCGAAGTGGATGACGATGTCCTGCTCAGCAGCAAAAAACACGCACTCAAGCTTGGCCTGCAGATGATCGACAATCTTGAGCACCTCAACCAGCCCGATACCTTCAATGGGAGTTATACCTTCAGTGGCGCGACAGTCGGAGGAACCACGATCGGTGGTCTTGAACAGTACCGCCGCGCCATGCTCGGTCTTACCGGCGGCACAGCGACCACCTACACCGTCAATCAGGGCTCGCCGACCGTCGACTTCAACCAGCTTCGCCTTGTCCTCTTCGCGCAGGACCAGTGGAAGCTCACACCCCGCGTTCAGGTCGCACTCGGCATGCGCTATGCACTGCAGACCTCGCCTTCGACCTTCTCCAACCTTGGACCCCGCGCCGGAATCTCCTGGTCGCCGGACAAGAAACAGAAGCTGATTTTGCGTGCACGTGCCGGTCTCTTCTTCTCACCCATCGATACCAACACTGCAGGGGTCACACTCCGCCTGAACGGCATCACCCAGCAGCAGAGCATCATTTACGCGGCCAACTACGGCGCGCCCTTAACCGGGGCCGCACCTATCCACACGCTCCGCAACTTTGCCGGTTCCGTCATGCAGACACCTTCGCTGCAGACTCATCTGGGTGCAGAGTATGAGCTTCCTGCTCACTGGCACATCCAGAGCAATCTCTACATCATCCGTGCGTGGGACACGATGCGCTCTCGCAATGTCAATGCTCCGCTCAACAACCAGCCCACAGGACCTCGTCCTTCGCTGGCAAATACCAACATCCTTGAGTACCAGCAGACCGGTCATCTGCACGGCAACGTCATGTTCGTCGGTGTGGATCAGCACAGCCTGCGCCGCTTCCAGATCTTCCTCGGCTATGTCCGCATGGACCTTCGCGGCGATGCCGATGGCCCCAACACCTTCCAGCAATCGAACCTCAGCAAGGCCGGTGAGCTGGCGCGTCCTATATGGACAAACACGCACCGCATCATCAGCATCAGCCAGGTCAACCTGCCGAAGAAGTTCACGGTCAGCAATGTCTTCAACGCGACCTCGGGTACGCCACTGAACCTCACCACCGGCCTGGACACCAACGGCGACGGTGTCTTCAATGAACGCCCACAGTACGCCACTTCGACGGCGAATGCCTACCAGACTGCTTTTGGTCTGTTGACCGCTGTGGGTGGAACCGGCGCCTTTCCACGCAACGCCGCCACTCTTCCCTGGACAGTGCAGCTCGATACCAACCTCAGCCGCAGCTTTGCACTCTCGAAGAAAGACTCTGCTCGCACCATTACCTTCAATGCGCGTGCGGCAAACCTGCTGAACCACACGAACGTAACCGCGGTTGGCAGCGTTCTTGGCTCGCCGCTCTTCCTCAAGCCCTACGCCTCAGACGCCGGCCGCCGCATTGAGCTCGGCTTCCGCTACAACTTCTAAACGATCACTGCAAGGAGACCTCGCATGAACCGCATCGCATCTCTGATCACCTCCGCCGTCGTTGCCGCCACTTCCGCCGCTGGTTACGCACAGCAGGCTGCCATCGCACCGCCTATCTCCGGCCTGATGATCAGCTATCGTTACTGGCCTGAACAGTTCGTGCAGTGGACAGGGCCGGAGGTTCCCTACACCATGGTTGAGCTCGACTACGACGAGAACAACGGTAAACCTCTCTACGACTTCATCGTGACCAGCCGCACGACCGGTAAGCGCATCCACTTCGCCAATCAGCCCCAGCTTGTAGCTATCGCCAAAGCACAGGACGGAGAAGCGTATCTCACCCAGATCGAGTTCACGAGGCCCGAAAGCGAAGTGAGCGGCGCGACCTTCGATCTCCGTCTTCGCCTCAATGACGGCACACCTGTCGAGTGGCGCTTTATTCAGGGCTCGGATGTCCTGCAGCAGGGTGGCGGCCTGACCGCTGTCGCCGAAGCCAAGGTACCGGTCTTTCCCTATCGGGAAGAGTCCGCGGTGGCCGGTGAAGGTTCGGCCATCGTCGTTGGTGACAAGACCTCGATCGCCGAGATGTGGAAGGAAATCTCCAGACCGCCTTACTTCGTCGCCTGGCATGGAGCTTTGACGCACTCGGCCACTACCGCCGTGCTCGCAGCCGGCAGTGAGAGCTTCAAAGTCACCTCTGCTCCCAGCGAACTGAAACAGGGCGCCACCTGGCAGCTCACACAGGACAGCGGCCGGTCGATCACACTCAAGATCGAGAAGGCTGCCGCTCCGCACTTCACCATCTCGGTCGAAAACAACCCGATGGTGAAGCAGAGCATGGAAGCCACCTATGACGGCACGAATTGGGCTATTGAGAAGATCCGTTACGCTCCGGTCCGCGCCGAAGATCACGGCCTGACTTTGCAGTTCACGCCTGCTTTTGGCCAGACCGAGACCTCAACCGTCGACCTCATCATCGGGAAGAAGACAAAGATCGCAACGGCTACCCTAAGCGGCACTCCGGTGAAGTACCAGCTCGCCATGAAGTCGCCTGAATGGGCTAAGGGTAAGACACTGACCGGCGCCAACAGCATCACGCCGGAAAGTGTTACGCTCGCGGTTCATCCTTAACGCGATTGCGCCCCACAGCCAGGCTTCCGGGCCGGTTTTCCGGTTGTGGGGCGCAATCCGTTTCAAAGATAGCCGAGCCGCTTCATCACCGCTCCGTGAGCTGTCTCGATGCGCACAAGCTGCTCCGGTGTAAGCCGCAGCTTCCCTTCTCCAGCCTTCCCAGAACGGAAGAATTTGTCCTTCGCATGCGGGTTCTCCCGGAAGCCCTGCTGCTGCTCCTGTTGGGCCAACTGATCGAAATGCGTCGCCGCAACGGCGGCCTCGACATGCTCCGCAGGCATCCCCAGAAATTCCACAATTTTCCGAAGACTAGCCACCGGATCATGCAGCAAGTCTTCATAACGGATGAGCATGAGTGGGAATTCCCCATCCAGCCAGCTTGTCACGTGGGTGCTCCATCCACCCAGAAGCTGCGGTAACTGCCGTGACGGACCGCCCGGACTGTAAGCCAGAACATACTTCTCAGCGGCAAGGATATCGACTGCCGCCTCGATGGTTGTTCCGAAGAACGCTGCGGCGGAAACGGCAACGTCTCGCGGGTCGCGCACGATATAGACGACACCGCGTGTCCTGTCTTTTGGAAACACGGGCGCTCCCGCATCGTTCCGCCAGAGCTGATCGTGCACTTTATGGATCAGCACATCACGCCCGCTCTCCAGAGCAAGCCTGCGATAGAGTTCAGGCCGGACCAAGGCAATCTCACTGAATGTAAGTTCCGTGGCTTCGACACCAAACTGCTCCTGCAGATTGGTGTAGGAAACGATCGGCACTTTCAACTCCAGATCATTGATGTCCGGGACGGCTCCGCCCAGCGCAAGGCTATTGAGCATCATCCTCACCCAGGTATTCCCGGACTTCGGATAGGAGGCCAGCCAGATGTATTCCGTCTCTTTCACCAATACGTCTCCACATGTTGCAGCAACGACGACGCGATCTCTCGCAACTGTTGCATCTGGCGGGGAAACTCCATGCGGATTGCGGGAACTTTACCCGCCAGGGTACTTAACGCGGTAAGCATCGGCTTCTGCCGCTGCAACAGTCCGGCGAACCGGTGCTGATAGACCAGCGAGTGCGGCGGCATGACGCTATGCATTCCGCGTAGCCGCGCAAAATGAACCGAGCGGTGATGTGCATCTTCCGTTCGCACCAGAAGGCCGGCAGGCACAGGCGATGCAGTCTGGGTCACAAGCGTGAACTTGCGCAAACCAGTCCGCAACGGGAAACGTGCCTCTTCCGAAATTCCGAGATAGTCCCCGACATCAGGCCAGAGACGAATTCGTGACGGTCCTGCAGAGACTATCGCCTCTTCGCGGCTCATATCGACAAGGCAAAGGTCGTCGCTTAGAAACTCCGCACCCTGCTCCATCAGTGCTGCCGCCAGCGCGGACTTGCCCACGGTGGCCCAACCGGATAACAGAATCGCTCTGCCTCGCACCACGACAGCGCTTGCGTGCAACGCCAGACGGCTTTGCTGATGAAAGAGCAGGCCGGCAACACTCCCCGTCAGAAAGCTCTGAAAGGCCTCGCTCTGCGGACTACCGTACGGAGATACAAGGATCTCCCGACCATTCCGCAACAGAAAACGGCCTGCGTGCTCCACATCGAGCAGGACCTCGCCCTCGCGGCCAATCTGAATAAACGGCCCTCGCTCAACAGGATCTGGAAGAGACTCCGGAACTTCCGCCTCCAGAAGAGCCACCTCGCCCGAAGCGATCTCGGCCCCCTGCCAGGGAGGTAACCAGCTAAGCCCCCATGGGCTTGATAGCCGGTAGCCGTAGAAGTTGAACTGCTGCATCTCCTGCATGGCTATCGCAAAGACTCCGCTATCGCCCGGAGGACACGTTGCGAGCTTTCTTCGATACTCTCGCTGGCGGTCCTGCAGTGGATCTCAGGCTCGATGGGAGCTTCGTACGGTGCATCGATCCCAGTGAATTGCGTAATCTCTCCCCGTCGTACCCGGCGATACAGCCCCTTCGGATCTCGCTCTTCGCAGGTTCGCAGTGGAGCATCCACAAAGACCTCCAGATATGCGCGGCATATCTGCCGCACTTCCTGGCGCGTGGTGCGGTAAGGAGCGATGACGGCGACCAGCACCACCGCCCCCTCCTCCGCCCTGGCCTTTGCCAGAGCTCCGATTCGGCGGACATTCTCTTCCCGATCGGCCTTCGAGAACCCGAGGGTGGGATGCAGTTGCTTGCGTA
>JAEKKE010000016.1 GCA_019510535.1 Acidobacteriota bacterium | reverse complement strand
TGAATGTCCTCAGCCTTATCGATCAGGTAGCTGTTCGTACCGAGATTCTGCGAGACCTCAACCAGACGGTTTGAATTCGAGCTGTTCTTCGAGCCCACCACCAGCACCAGATCCGCACCATGCGCCACATTCTTGACCGCAGTCTGGCGGTTCTCCGTGGCATAGCAGATGTCCTGTGCATGCGGTCCGACAATGTTCGGGAACTTCTTCTTCAGCGCCTCGATCATGTCCCGCGCCTCATCCAGAGAGAGCGTGGTCTGGGTCAGATAAGCAACCTTGTCAGGATCGGGAACCACGAGGTTATTCACCTCTTCCACCGTGGAAACGACCTGCGTGACCTCGGGCGCTTCGCCCTGAGTACCTTCCACCTCTTCGTGCTCGCGATGCCCCACCAACACCAGCGAGTACCCCTGCTTGGCAAACTTGATCGCCTCTACGTGAACCTTGGTGACCAACGGACAGGTGGCATCAATCACCTTCAAGCCACGCTCCTTGGCAACCGCACGCACCGCCGGCGAGACGCCATGAGCCGAAAAGATTACACGCGCGCCGGAGGGAACCTCATCAAGCTCATTGACAAAGATCGCACCCTTCTTCGCCAGGTCGCTGACGACATAGCGGTTGTGAACGATCTCTTTACGGACATAAATCGGCGCACCAAAGGTATCCAGCGCGATCTTCACAATATCGACAGCGCGCACAACGCCGGCGCAAAAGCCACGGGGCTTAAGCAACAGAACTCGCTTTGTGGCCTCAGCCTGGCTGGAGAGGTTGTTGACTCGGGGTTCAGATGCAGTGGTGGTCACAGTAGTAAGTATACCGTTAACACCCCTCCCGTCATGCAGAAATGAACCTCAAACGGTGCATTTCAGGACACCTCCACGGTAAGTCCTTGTGGCCTGATTCAAAATGGTTTATCCCATAACAGCGTGCAGAAATGCCTCGATCAATGGCGATGCTGAAACCTCAGGCCCGGAAGGCACAAGCGCCGAGATCACAGCGATCGAATCCGCACCCGCATCCAGCACCTCCTGTGCTCTCTCGGGCGTGATTCCTCCAATGGCAACGATCGGCTTCCTGGTCAGCTTGCGCATTTGCCCCAGCAGCTCCAACCCGGTGACCGGATCCGGATTCTGCTTCGTGGACGTGGCATAAATCGGCCCAATTGCCAGATAGTCTGCTTCGGTCGCCATGGCCGCCTCGAACTGGCCAAGCGTGTGCGTCGACACGCCGATGAGCTTCCCCGCGCCTACGATACGGCGGGCATCATCCGGATGAAGATCGGTTTGTCCGACATGCACACCCGCACACTTTCCAATCCGCGCCAGATCAGGCCGGTCATTCAACAGCAAGCTTATCCCTGGGGCAGCCGACCGGATTCGCTGTAGATTCGCAAGAACCGTCTGTGGCGATGCGACCTTGTCGCGATACTGCAGCAGTGAGACTCCAGCCAATGCCAGTTCCCCCGCAAACTGCTCGATCGAGATCTGCCGTGCAGCCAATACACCGGCATCGAGAATGGGATAAAGCCGAGGAATCTGTACCATGATTACCGCGCCGACGCCAGGATGCGTCGTGCGTCATCCAAGCCTGCCTGCCCTCCGGTCAGTCCAATCTGCCAGTCAGTTCCCGGAACCACGCACAGATATAGAGCCCAGGGCTGCGCGGAGTTTTCATGCACACAAAGAAAGCTCAGATCGTGCGCACGAATTGTCTCTAGAGAAAAACGACCTTCCTCCACGCCTCGGCCATAGGTTGCAAGAATCTGCCTTTGGAATGCTTCAGCCTGCTGCGCATTACGAATGCCGCCGACGGCATGATCAATATTCAACTGCACCGAGTGCGACAGGCGGAAGATCTCTCCACGATCGGGATTGGTACTACGCCACAGCAGCGGCAGACGAAAGCTATGACCGTTGAAGCTGGCGTAGTTGCCGTGGCGCACATGCCACCACAGAGCCATGATGGGATCTCCCACTGTCCCCCAGCTCAGAACTAAGAAGTACAACAGCGGGAAAGGAACGATCCACATCGGGATAGAACGAAACAGGCCGCGCAGAGTCCATCGACGATGGTCTGACGGCCTGAGTGCGTCTTCCATGATCTCTATTCCGCCTTCGCCTTCTCCCGTTCAAAGAAGCGTTCCATGAACTTCGTGTCGAAGTTTCCGGCGCGGAACTCTTCATCCGCAAAGATCTTTTTGTGCAGCGGAATCGTCGTATGAATGCCCTGCACGATGAATTGGTCGAGCGCCCGCTGCATCTTATTCATCGCTTCTTCCCGATCCTTGCCATGAACAATCAGCTTGCCGATCAACGAGTCGTAATAGGGCGGCACGACTCCTTCTGCATATTGCGCTGTGTCGACCCGGACACCATTGCCGCCCGGCAGATTGAAGGCCGTAATCTTGCCCGCCGAGGGAGTGAACTTCTCCGGATGTTCCGCATTGATACGGCACTCGATCGCGTGACCATTGATCACGATGGGCTGCGGAATAATCTCGGTCAACTTCTCTCCGCCTGCAATGCGCAACTGCGCCTTCACCAGGTCGATACCGGTGATCATCTCCGTCACCGGATGCTCTACCTGGATGCGGGTATTCATCTCGATGAAGTAGATCTTCCCGTCTTCATCCATCAGGAATTCGATCGTGCCCGCATTCCAGTAGCCGATGTCCTTAAGCGACTTGCGGATTACTTTGCCCATCTCTTCACGTTGTTGCTGCGTGATTTTGAGCGAAGGAGCTTCTTCGATCAGCTTCTGATGGCGCCTCTGGATCGAGCACTCGCGTTCATTGAGAGAAAGAACATTGCCATGTTCATCAGCCAGCACCTGGAACTCAATGTGACGAGGCCGCTCGATGAACTTCTCCATGTACAGGTCACCATTTCCGAAGGCATTCAGCGCCTCCGTCGATGCCTGGTTATAGAGATCCGGAAGCTCCTGTGGAGAACGGCAGATACGCATTCCGCGTCCACCGCCGCCGGCCACAGCCTTCAAAATGACGGGATAGCCAACCGACTTCGCCCATTCGAGGGCTTCATCCACGCTGCCGATCACACCGTCTGATCCGGGAAGAATCGGCACCTTCGCCTTCTTCATCGTCTGACGCGCGGTAGACTTCTCGCCCATCATCCGCGTTACCTCGGGCGGTGGCCCGATGAACTTGATATTCGATGCGCGGCACACCTCGGCAAAGTTGGCATTCTCCGAAAGCAGACCATAGCCAGGGTGAATGGCATCCACATCGGCAATCTCCGCGGCAGAGATCACCGCCGGTACATTCAGATAACTCTCGGCCGACCGAGGCGGTCCGATGCAGATAGCTTCATCGGCAAAACGGACATGCAGTGAGTTGCGGTCCGCTGTCGAATAGACCGCGACGGTACGAATGCCCATTTCCTTGCAGGCATTGATCACTCGAAGTGCGATTTCGCCGCGATTGGCGATAAGGACTTTGCGAAACATCTTCTTCCAGTCTTGTTACCAGGGATCGATCGAACAGCGTCTCAACGCGGCTTGACGGCAAACAGAGGCTGGCCATACTCGACCGGCTGACCGTTATTAACGATGCGACGTATAACCTCTCCCGCTACATCCGATTCAATCTCATTCATCAGCTTCATGGCCTCGACGATGCATAGCACCTGGCCGACCTCAACCTGATCGCCAACTTTGACAAACGCAGCCGCCCCCGGCGCCGAAGACTCATAGAAGGTACCGACGATCGGGGATTTCACTTCATGAACATTCTCAGCCGGCGCTTGTGCTTCGGCCGCGGGCGTTGAGACCGGCGCTGCGGCTGCAGCCACCAAGGGCGACGGTGCAATCGTCTGCTGCGGAATCAACGTGGCGAGTTGTGTGTAGTCGATAGCCGCCGGAACGGGAGGCCCGGTGAATTTGATGCGGACCTTGAGGTCGCCCCGCTCAAGATCGAATTCGGCAATCTTGTTGTCTTTCAGAAACTCTACGAGTTCGCGAAGGTCCTTCAGTTCATTTGCTTCCATGCTTTATCTCTTCTTCCGGATTCGCTGGCGCCGCGGAACCGACCGCAGGCCCAGTCCTTGTTATAACTCGATCCAGGCTTTCGGCGACGGCGTTATGATCTCGCAGCCGTTGCGGTTAATGACGACGGTATCTTCGATGCGGATTCCGAAGCGGCCGGGAAGGTAGACACCGGGTTCAATCGTAACGACCATGCCCTCGGCGAGTGGCTGCTTCTGGTTGGCGGCAATCCTTGGTCCCTCGTGAATCTCCAGGCCAACACCGTGACCTGTGGAGTGCGTAAAATATCGTGCCAGCCCCGCACGCTTCAAAACACTACGGGCTGCTTCATCAACATCGCCGCAGGTGACTCCATGCTTTGCGGCTGCCACTGCCGATTCCTGCGCTTCCAGGACTGCCGCATAGGCTCTTTCCTCTTCAGCGGTTGCACGGCCCATATGCACCGTGCGTGTCATATCCGAACAATACCCGTTGAGAATAACACCGAAGTCCAGTGTGATGAACCCTTTGCGGGGAATGCGGGAGGAACTTGCGCGCCCGTGCGGAAGTGCGGATCGGGCGCCCGAAGCGACAATCGTCTCAAACGACATAGCCTCCGCCCCTAACAGCCGCGCCTGATGCTCCAGCTCCGCCGCGACAGCTATTTCCGTAATTCCCGGCTCAAGAAAGCCGAGAATATGGTCGAACAGCCTCGCGCCCAGCGCTGCAGCTTGCCGCATACGGCGGATCTCTGTTGCATCCTTGATCTCCCGCTGCGCTGCAACCAGCGGAGACTCCAGCGGCTGAAAGAAACTGCGGCGCAATCGTCCGCTCACGGCCTTGCGAAGATGTTCCAACAGCGCGATGGTCGTATGCGTCCCGTCAATACCGCAGCGAGTTAGCTGTTGCTGCTCAAGCCACGCGGCAGCCATCGTCTGCGCAGACTTTTTCTTTGCAATCACAACGCGAGCGCTCTCAACCTCTTCCCTCGCCTGAAGGCCATCCGTGAACAGGGCAGCCTTGCGTGGCGTGACCGCCAACGCAGCATTGGATCCTGTAAAGCCAGTCAAATAACGGACATCGGGTAGATGGGTCAGCAACAATGCCTGCACATTCTGTGCGGCCATGGCTCTTCGGATCGTACGGATTCTTGCCTGCATCCGTTCTATTTTATGTTCCGATTCCCCTCCGAGCCAACGGCGACGATATCATCAAACTATGCCTGATCCCTCGTGGATGACACGACGTAAGGTTCTTCAACTGGGAGTGGCAGGCGTAGCCGGGATGGCTTTGTACTCCGGCGAGCTTGCACGGCACGAACTGGAAGTAGTCCAGCTTACTGTCAAATTGGCAAACCTACCGGACGCCTTTCACGGCTTCCGCATCGCACAGATCAGCGATCTTCATTTTCACGAATACACAGAAACATTCTTTCTTCGCTCCGTATTGCGGCGTGTTAATTCCCTTCGTCCAGATGCTGTCTTACTGACCGGAGACTTCATCAGTAATGCGCGCGATCGCACCTACCCAATCGCACAGGCTCATATCTGCGGCGACATCTTGAAGATGCTGGAGTGCCCCATTCGATACGGGGTCCTTGGAAATCATGACGCCGCCATGGGAGAAACAGAGATCCACGATGCTCTCGTCTCCAACGGAACACCTATTCTCTTGAATAAGAGCGTTCCTATCGAGCGAGGTAGCAGCCGCATCTGGCTTGGAGGACTGCGCGATACGCTTGCCTCTTATCCGGAACCGGAACGGGCGATCCCGTCTAAAATCCGTAACCCTAAGGAGCCAGTCCTTCTGATGATTCACGAGCCGGATTACATCGATGAGTTGATGAAGCACCCGTCGAGTCAGTCCGTCGGCCTTGTCCTCTCAGGCCACTCCCATGGAGGTCAGGTACGGCTGCCGTTCCTTCCTCCGCTCAAAGCGATCCTGCCCCCGGGTGGGAAAAAGTATGTTGAGGGTC
>JAEKKE010000015.1 GCA_019510535.1 Acidobacteriota bacterium | reverse complement strand
AAAAGTTAAAAGTTGAAGCGTTAGGACATGGGTGGGCTATGTCTGGGTGCCCCATGCCCGGGGTCCCGAACGAGCTCGCTCGTTGGGGTGGTGTCTGGCAGCTTTATCGCCAGATGTGGGAGTGCTTCCACGACAATTGGTCATGCTGCGGAAACCAGCGCGTCTTTGCTCTATCTGAGGGATTAAATGAGGTCCGTTCCTGCAAACCCACATCTCGGCGTAGCCGAGCTATGGGGCACCCAATTGTTCGTGACCCAATTGTCCTGGTAGATCCAATTGTTCGGGGGTAAAGGAATCCTTGCGAGGGATAGGAATGGGTAGTCAGACAATTCGGTCGCTTCTCTGCTTCTGTATTGGGCTGTTGTGGGTTTTTCCTTTGGCGGCAGCGCCAGTAGTGAAATATCGCGTGGTCGCGACCTATCCGCATGCGACGGACAACTACACCGAGGGACTCTTCTACCGGGACGGCATGTTCTATGAGGGCACGGGACGTGAAGGCGACTCACGCCTGGTGGTGACCGATCCCGCAACCGCAAAGGTGCTGCAGCAGACCGCTCTGCCGTCACGATTTTTCGGAGAAGGCATCGTGGATTGGGGAGCGAACCTCTACCAGTGGACATGGGAGACGCATACCGGCTTCGTCTATGACCGGTTCTCCCTCCGATCGATCCGGCAGTTCACCTACGACGGCGAGGGATGGGGCATGACCAGGTCCGCGCGAGAGATCATCACCAGCGACGGTTCGGCAACGCTTTCCTTCCGCGATCCGATCACTTTCAAGGTGCGGCACACGATCACGGTCCGGGATGACGGACGCCCTGTGAAGGATCTTAACGAGCTGGAATACATCAAGGGCGAGATCTATGCCAATGTCTGGCATTCGGACCGCATCGCCCGGATCTCACCCACGACGGGCCAGGTTCTCGGCTGGATCGACCTGACCGGCATTCTGCCTGCGGATCAACGACGGGATGGGGAGTCGGTCCTGAACGGCATTGCCTACGATGCGAAGCAGAACCGCATCTTCGTGACCGGCAAAAACTGGCCGAAGATCTTCGAGATTAAAGCCGCGCCTAAGGCGACTCCGACAGGTGCAAAACACAAGAGAAATTGACAAACCGGAGGCCCGTTCGGTACTTTCGAAGGTAGAGATATGCGCTTTGTGCACCATCATGGCCACCATCACCATCACGCGATCAGCGTGTCGGCGGCGGTGTCAGGTGCGGTAGAGAAGTAAGCACAGAGACACTCAAGAGATTCAAAGCCCGCTGATGCGCAAAGCCAGCGGGCTTTGTTGTGTCTGCGGCTGATGCGCACGGCAAGAAACGGAAAACAGGACATGGCAGAACCCATACAGCTCGACTTCGCAAAAGAAAACGGACTCGTCCCAGGAATTGTGCAGGACGCGAACACCGGCCAGGTGCTGATGCTTGGCTTTTTGAATGAGACCAGCTATCAGAAGACGCTGGAGAGCGGCTTCGTCACCTTCTGGTCGCGCACGCGGCAGAAGCTGTGGATGAAGGGCGAGACCAGCGGCAATCGCCTGCGTATTGTGTCGATCTCGACCGACTGCGACAGCGATGCGCTGCTCTTCAAGGTGACCGTCGATGGCGACGGCCTGGTGTGCCACGAGGGCACGGTAAGCTGCTTCACCAAACCGATTCAGCAGGAGACGAAGTAAGTCATGGCGAACAAACTGAAACTTGGTATTCCGAAGGGCAGCCTGCAGGACGCAACCATTGCGCTGTTCCAGCGCGCGGGCTGGGAGATCTACGCGAGCGGCCGCTCTTACTTCCCCACCATCAACGACGGAGACATCGAGTGCATGCTGGTGCGCGCGCAGGAGATGGCCCGCTACGTCGAGCACGGCGCCCTCGATGCCGGCCTGACCGGCAATGACTGGGTGCTGGAGAACCTGTCGGATGTGGAGCGTGTTACCTCGCTGACCTACTCCAAGCAGAGCCGCCAGAAGGTGAAGTGGGTGCTCGCCGTTCCGGAAGATTCGCCCTTCCAGAAGCCCGAGGACCTGGCCGGAAAGATCATCGCCACCGAACTGGTGGAGTTCACCAAGCGCTACTTCGCCGAGAAGAACATCCCCGTCAAGGTGGAATTCAGCTGGGGCGCCACCGAAGTGAAGCCTCCGATGCTGGCTGACGCCATCGTCGAGGTGACCGAGACCGGAAGCTCGCTGCGCGCCAACCGTCTGCGCATCATCGAGACCCTGATGGAGAGCGAGACCCAGCTCATCGCCAACAAGACCGCGTGGCAGGACGACTGGAAGCGCGAGAAGATCCAGAACATCAGCCTGATGCTGAACGGCGCCATGGCCGCGCAGACGCAGGTCGGTCTGATGCTGAACGTCAAGAACGAGAGTCTGAAGCAGGTACTCGCCGTTCTGCCGGCGCTGAATTCGCCGACGATCTCGCACCTGTCGAACTCGGAGTGGGTGGCCGTAAACACGATCCTCGATGAGTCGACCGTGCGCGAAGTGATTCCCAAGCTCAAGGCCGCGGGTGGCACCGGGATTGTCGAGTATCCGTTGAGCAAGGTGGTCCTGTAATGAAGCTGATCCGCACCTTCGGCAAATCGGCAGCTGAGGCTACGGCACTTATCCGGGAGATCGCGGCGCGTGGAGCTACGTCCACCGCCTCCGTCGCTCCCGCGGTGAAGAAGATCGTCACCGATGTGAAGCGTAAGGGCGACAAGGCCGTGCGCGAGTATGCCGAGCAGTTCGACGGCCTGCAGCCGGAGCAGGACATCCTGGTCGATCCCGCCGAGATGGAAGCCGCATGGAACGCCCTGCCGAAGCATCTCAAGGCCGCGATGAAAGAGTCCGCAGCCAACATCCACGCCTTTGCCGAGGCGCAGATGCCCGAGGAGTGGATCATTGAACCCGCAACGGGTGTGCGCACCGGGCAGGTCGTACGACCGCTCGACGCTGTCGGCTGCTATGTTCCCGGCGGCCGCTATCCCCTGCCCTCCACCCTGTTGATGACCACACTTCCGGCGCAGGTCGCGGGCGTGGAGCGCATCGTTGTCTGCTCTCCGAAACCGGGACAGGAGACACTGGCGGCGGCACACCTCTGCGGTGTAAGTGAGTTCTACCGTGTGGGCGGAGCGCAGGCGATTGCGATGATGGCCTACGGCACCGACTCCACGCCGCCGGTCACGCGCATCGTCGGCCCCGGCAATCTGTACGTCACCGCTGCCAAGCAGCTGGTCTCGCAGGACTGCGGCATCGACATGCCCGCCGGCCCGACAGAGATCGTGGTCACCAGCGATCTGGGCGACGCCCTGGGCATCGCGACCGATCTGGTGGCGCAGGCCGAGCACGATCCGGAGACGCTGGCCATCTTCATCACGACCAACGAGCCGCTGGCCAAAGAGGTGTTGAAGCAGGCCAAGGCTCTGGCGCGGAAGAACAAGCTGGCCAAGGAATCGCTGGAAGCGCGCGGCACGATCTTTGTCTGCGAGACGCCGATGGAAGCCCAGGCGCTGACCAACCTGCTGGCTCCGGAACACCTGACCGTCGATCGGCCTGAGGATCTGCAGTGGGTCCGCAATGCCGGATCAGTCTTTATCGGGCCGCACTCGCCGCAATCGATGGGTGATTACGTCTCCGGGCCGAACCACGTGCTGCCGACAGGCCGCACCGGCCGACTACGCGGCGGGCTTTCGGTGATGGACTTCGTCAAGCTGATCACGGTGCAGCAGTACACCGCGAAGGGATTGGCCAAGCTGGGGCCGCACGCCATTGCGATGGCTGAGGCCGAAGGCCTGGTAGGTCACGCCGAAAGTGTCCGTGTGAGGTTGAAGCCATGAGTGCAGCACTCAAGTCGCAGGTAAAGCCACGCAAAGCCATCGAAGAGATGCCGGAGTATCACCCGCCGCTGGCGGGACGCAACGCGTTGCGCCTGGACTTCAACGAGAACACCTTCGCGCCGTCGCCAAAGGTGCTGGAACGTATCCGCTCGCTTTCGGCAGAGAGCTTCACCATCTATCCCGAGCGGCTGCCGGTAGAGCGCAAGCTCGCCAAGCATCTGGGCCTGCCTGCGAACCAGGTGTTGCTGACGAACGCTGTCGATGAGGCGATCCACCTGGTGACCTTTACCTTCCTGAACGAAGGTGATGAGGCGGTGGTCGCGGTTCCCAGCTTCTTCATGTACGACGTCAACGTGCTGGCCATGGGCGCGAAGCTGCACCGCATTCTGGCTGACAAGACGCTGGCCTTTCCATATGAGCGGTTTGTCGCCGCCATCAATGAGAAGACCAGGCTGATCATTCTGTGCTCACCGAACAATCCGACGGGCACGACGATGACGAAGGAGCAGATCCGGAACATCGCGAATATGGCTCCGCGGGCGGCAGTGCTGGTGGATGAGGCCTACTACCACTTCTTCGGCGAGACCATTCTGGACGAGCTTGCCTCGCTACCGAACGTGATCGTTGCGCGCACCTTCTCCAAGGCCTACGGCCTGGCGAATCTGCGTGCCGGCGCTCTGATTGCCTCCACCGAACTGATGACCCATCTGCGCAAGGCAGCCTCGCCGTACAACGTGAACGGCGTAGCACTGGCAGCGCTGGAGGCCTCGCTCGACGACGATGTTTACCTCGACTGGTATGCGGATCAGATCCGCCTTGGCCGCGAGCGTATGACCAAAGGCCTAGATGAGCTGGGGATTCCCTACTATCCCTCGCACGCGAACTTTATCCTGATGCGGATCGGGCCGCGCCACAAGCAGTTTGTCGCAGACGCGCGGGCGCATGGTGTGCTGCTGCGTGATCGCTCGAACGATCCCGGGCTGTCTGGCTGCGTGCGCATCACCATCGGACCCAACGATCATGTAGAGCGCGGCCTGGCTGCGCTGAAACTGGCGATCCACGCCATGAACTGGACTCCGGCCGAGGCCGGCCTGAGCAAAGGAACAAGCGGAGACGAACATGAGTACGAGTAAGAGCGCGAAGAAGAAGTCCGTTGCAGTCGC
>JAEKKE010000671.1 GCA_019510535.1 Acidobacteriota bacterium | reverse complement strand
TGGGAAAGGCCTTCGACCCGCCGCAGGATCAGGACATCGCGCGTGCGTTCGGGCAAAAGCGCCAAGGACCGCGCGACCTGTGCTATTTCATCCCGGAACTCCAGCTGCTGTTCCGGCGTGGCGTCCGGCGCGCAAATCTCAAGCTGGTCCAGATCGCCGGCGGTATGGATGGAGATCACCCGCGAGCGCCGCATGTGATCGATGATGATCGCTGTCGCCGTCTGGATCGCGTATTGCCGCGGGTATTTTATGGCTTCCAGCGAAGGCTGGGAGGCGATCCGGGCATACATCTCCTGGACGATGTCATCGACTTCCATGCCATAGACGAACATCCGCCGGAGCCTGGACCGCAGCATGGACTCATAAGGGAGGATATGGCGCGCCAGCCAGCGCGCCCTTTCCTGGAAGTCAATTTCCATGACGGCAGCAAAGCATGAACAGCCAGGCTTGCAAGGGCTTTCGGGCCTTCGACAAAAAAGTCCCGATTTCGCTTTCCCGGCATAGGGATTTTGGCGAGGCGTTCGTCAACCCTCATTCGGACTGCGAGTTGACGACCGTCCTCACTGCTTAACGATCTGGCCATCCGGCAGGCGGACTTCGCCCCAGCCGCCATTCATCGGATCGGTGCGGTTGAAGGGACGTTTGGCAGCGGCCGCCTCGTTGACCTCGATGCCCCAGCCCGGTCTGTCATTGGCATAGAGGTAGCCGCCCTTCATCTCCGGCAGGCCGGGGAAAATTTCCTTGGTCGCGTCGTTGAATTCCGAATATTCCTGGATGCCGAAATTGGTGATGTTGAGATCCAGATGCGTCATCGCCATATGGCCGATCGGCGAAACGTCGCCCGGACCGTGCCAGGCGGTGCGGACATTGAAGATCTCTCCGAAGGCCGCCACCTTGCGCGCCGGGGTCAGCCCGCCCATCTGCGAGATATGCATGCGCATATAATCGATCAGCCGGTCCTTGATCAGCGGCGTCCATTCATGCGGAGAATTGAACAGCTCGCCCATCGCCAGCGGCGTCGTGGTCTGGGCGCGGATGTTGGAGAACCACATGATGTCTTCCGGCGACAGCGGATCTTCCAGGAAGAATAGACGATACTGTTCCAGATCCTTGGCCAGCTGGACCGCTTCGGTCGGGGTGTAGCGTTCATGGGCGTCGTGCAGCAGCTCGATCTCCGGCCCCAATTCCTTGCGCGCGGCC
>JAEKKE010000673.1 GCA_019510535.1 Acidobacteriota bacterium | reverse complement strand
CCTGTGGTTGGTATTGTGACCGGTGTAGTCAAGGGCGGCCTGACGGTCGATGTCGGCGTTCGCGCCTTTCTGCCCGCATCGCGCAGCGGCACCCGCGATGCCGCCGAGTTGGAGAAGCTCGTCGGCCAGGAGATCACCTGCCGCCTTACCAAAGTCGATGCAGCCGACGAAGATGTCGTCGTGGACCGCCGCGTCATCCTGGAAGATCAGGCCCGCCAGATTCAGCAGCAGCGATACTCCGAAGTACGCGAAGGAGACATCGTCACCGGCCAGGTTCGCAGTCTTGCCAGCTACGGCGCGTTCGTCGATCTGGGCGGTGTAGATGGCCTGCTGCACGTCAGCGATATCGCCTGGCAGCGCATCGCCAGTCCCGAAGAAATTCTTCAGGTGGGCCAGCAGGTACAGGTCAAGGTTCTGAAGGTCGATACCGACAGCAAGCGCATCTCGCTTGGCATGAAGCAATTGCAGCCTGAGCCCTGGGACACGGCAGCGGAACGCTATCCTCTTGGACAGCGGGTCAGCGGCACAGTGAAGCGCATTGCCGACTTCGGCGCCTTTGTCGAAGTAGAACCCGGTATCGAAGGCCTGATCCATATCTCCGAGATGTCGTGGGTCAACAAGGTGCGCAAGGTCAGCGATCTGCTGAAGTTGCATGACACGGTGGAGGCAGTTGTCCTCGGCATCAGTCCTGCCGAGCGCCGTCTCTCCCTTGGCTTGAAGCAGGCACTCGGTGATCCGTGGGCTGCTGTTCCGCAGAAGTATCCTGCAGGTTCCGTGATTGAAGGGCCCGTCATGCGGCTGACCAAGTTCGGCGCTTTTGTGCAACTGGCTGAAGGCGTGGAAGGTCTGGTTCACATCAGCGAGATCGATGCGGGGAAGCGTATCAACCATCCGCAGGATGTGTTGAAGGTGGGAGAGGTGGTCAAAGCCCAGGTGCTCGCCGTCGATATGGAGAAGCGGCAGATCAAGTTGAGTATCAAACAGCTTATTCCTACCCACCTGGACGAGTTCTTTACCGAGCACACCACCGGCGAGACCGTATCGGGCCGCGTGATCCAGCAGAGTGGAGACCATGCGGTCGTCGAGCTTGGCGAAGGCATTCTCGCCGACTGCACTGTCTCTGCCAAAACTGAGGCTGCAACATCCAGCCCGACTGCTCCGGCACTCGACCTCTCGGCCTTGAGCTCCATGCTGAATGCTCGCT
>JAEKKE010000014.1 GCA_019510535.1 Acidobacteriota bacterium | reverse complement strand
GAAGAAGATCCAGCTCAGCAGCGACCGCTGCCCGGCGGTACCGGCGACCGAGGCCATGGCGAGCACGCCCACCGCTGCCGCCAACCCCAGTGAAACGGCCTGATTATGCAGGTAGTTCCGGTTCTCCTTCACGCCCCACACGGCATTCAGTGCAACCTCCAGCGGCAGGAAGACTCCGGTAGAGGTGATCAGCAGCATGACGATGGAGAACACCTGCACCCCCTTGCGGGGATGCGCGAGAAGCTGCATGTTGCGGACGATGAAGTCCTGCCCCACCGGCAACAGGTTGTGCATCATGTCGCCGACGACGGCCTCCATGGCTCGGGAATGAAAGAGGTTCCGGCTAAGCGACAACATCATCACGATGAACGGAAACAGCGACAGAATCACCTGCGCGGCGACGCTGAAGGCGTAGGTATGGACCTCAGTTTTGGTGAGATATTTCAGCAGCGCCCGGAGCTGCGGCCAGGAGCCCCCTTCCAGAGCGGCAGGACGTTCCGCCAGCTCGTCGGCGGACATGGACGCGGGATCGCGAGGTTCCTCACTGGGTGGAAGAATGGATGGCATCGGCAGCGGAATCCGCAAACTTTGATGCTAGCAGAGCCGGGCGACAGAAAGATTTGTGTTGCATGACGGCCCGTTTTTTGCCATAAAAGGCATAAGACATTCGAACTCATACGTTTCACTGGGCCCTCGGTGTCTTGCAACTCCACGTGTAACTCCAAAACCTCCATATCCTCTTTCGGATGTAGGAGCCTCCTCCGCTTCGCAGATGTCGAAGGTTCTCCGAGGTGTCTCTGTATCTCCAGGGAGAGGCTCGCAAACAAGAAGGGACTGGCTGTGAAGGAAAAGGGTGTCGTGAAGTGGTTCAACGGAACAAAAGGTTACGGTTTTATCCAGCGCGCTGATGGAAAGGACGTATTTGTACACTTCTCTGCGATTCAGGACGAAGGCTACAAGACGTTGAACGAAGGCGAGGCAGTCGAATTCGAGTGCCAGCAGGGTCCGAAGGGACTCAACGCCGCCAACGTCATTCGCGGAGTCTAGGGCAGGAAATCTGAAGTTCGTATCAAAACGGTGTCATCCTGAGCGCCGGGGTCCCCGGCGAACTTGTTCGCTGGGGCAGAAAGCGAAGGACCTGCTTTTCAATGCTTCGGGTGGCGCGAACTTTAGATTTAAGGCACTAGATCACAGCACGCTGGCGACTGTGGGTGATGCGTTGCACAGCCCACGCCGCCGTCGTACGCAATACCGCATCCTCTGATTGCTGCCAGGCTTCAAGCTGCGGCAGATAACGTGCGTCTTCGCTGTTCCCCATCGCAATCGCGATATTCCGGCGGAGCCGCTTCAGACGTGTGCGCTCCAGCGGCGATCCGCGGAAACGCGTGCGGAACTCAGCCGGAGTCATTGCGGCCAGCATCGCCAAGTCAGGGTTCACCAGCTCGGTGCGCGCCTGCATCTCTGTCGTGGAGCCCACGGGAGCCTTGCGATTCCACGGACAGACGTCCTGGCAGATGTCGCAGCCGAAGATCTGCCGCCCCATCAGCGGTCGCAGCTCCTCTTCGATCTCGCCCTTCTTCTCGATCGTCAGATAGGCGATGCACTTGCGCGCATCCATCTGCCGCGGAGCGATCAACGCTCCGGTCGGACAGGCATCCAGACAACGTGTGCAGGTGCCGCAGCGATCTGCGGCGGGTAAGAGCTCAGCCTCGCGTATCAAAGGCAGCGAGGTGACGATGACAGCGAGCAGTGTCCAGGAGCCGGTTCCCTGCTGGATCAGGCAGGTATTCTTCCCAACCCAGCCCACACCTGCGGCCTCGGCAAAGCCTCGCTCGACGACTGGACCGGTATCGACATAGCTCCGGACCTCCAGATCAGGCCCTGCCTGCTCGCGCAAGAACTCTTCCACACCGCGCAGCTTCGAGAGCAGTACATCGTGATAGTCCGTCGGGCTAAGACTGTCTCCTTCGGGCCGACCGCTCCAGGCATAGCGAGCGATCCAGCCAGCGCCTTCGGGAGCAGGATCGATCGACTTCGGATGAGGAGCGTTGTAATTGAGCGAACAGACAATCACCGACCGAGCCCAGGGGATGGCCACACGCAACGAGGAGCGCAACAACTGCCCTGCCTCATCACGCCGCTGCAGATAGCCCATCTCTCCGGCATAGCCCTGATCGACCCACGATTCATAGCGTCGGCGTAGGTCAGGATTGTCTTCAGGAACAGCAGCAATCCCGGCAGCGGAGAAGCCACACTCCAACGCACGAGCAACGAGTGCATCGCGGAGTTCAGAGCCAATGGATGTGACCGGGTTCCCCATAAGACTGCCTAGCTCACGCTGCTCTGCATTTTCAGAAACGGTACAGATAACAAAACCCGCTTTTTAGCGGGTCAGAGTGAGCAAATGGCGGAGAGGGAGGGATTCGAACCCCCGGTACCATTGCTGGTACGTCTGATTTCGAGTCAGGTGCATTAAACCGGGCTCTGCCACCTCTCCGTCTTTCTTATCCTACATTAAATCAAAACGTAACGGGCGAACATCGACTGCTGTGACCATGTCACCCTTCGGTATGCAGTGCATCCCCCACGAAGGAGTATGGTGAGAAGAGAGGTATGGAATTAAGGTAATCTCCATATCCCCTGGGAGGAAATCAATGACAGCGACCGCTGATCTGCAGAAGCGCCAACAGTCACCCCTCACTCTTACCTCAGATCTCTCCAGTGAAGCTGTGCGCGATATCTCGGCCGGCTTGAATGGCCTGCTGGCAGATGTCTTTGCTCTTTATCTGAAGACGAAGAACTTCCACTGGCATATGAGCGGACCGCACTTCCGTGATTACCATCTGCTGCTGGATGAGCATGGCGATCAGCTCTTCGCTATGACAGATGACATCGCGGAGCGCGTGCGGAAGATCGGCGGAACTACCATTCGCTCGACATGCTAAGTGAACTGCACGAAGACGAGAAAGCGCTGACACTGAGAATGCGTGCCGTTCATGCTCTTTGCGATGACGGCGGCGATGTTGCTACGGCCAGTCTGCTGGAAAACTGGATTGATCAATCACAGCGCCGCAGCTGGTTCCTCTTCGAAGCAACCCGCAGCTAGGATCGTCGCGCGTTGCCCATCCATTCAACTTCGATTGTGAGCTCCCTTCTGCAAAACATACTTACTTTTGCGAAGGGAGCCTGATCGTCCAGGCTGTATCCGGTGTCTTTCCGAAAGAGACCGTAGCCTGCCGGTTGTCGCATCGGATCAGAAGGTCTCCTAGGCGAAGCTCCCTCTTCTTCCCTGCCGCCACACTCCATTGCGGCGCTGTCGCTCCACCAGATGACTGAATCACCGTCAGAATCGTCAGAGAGTCAACCGAGCCCGACTGATACTCAATGATCGTTGGCCGCGGCGCAGGTTCCCGCTCAGCCTTCTCGTAGTTGTTCAGAGGAAAAGGGCCCTTGCTTTGGCCCAATATCATGGCCGATGTGGAGAACATATGCATCTCCACACCATCGTCTTGCGCCTGCAAGCGAATCACATTTTGCTGTAGATCGAAGGCCGCAATGGGCTGCTCGGGATGCCATATCTGGCTGAAGCGGTGCGGCCCGTCTGCGCGGATCTGATCCATCACCACGAAAGCTCCGCCCTTCTGATAGATCAGTGTACGAACATAGGAACGAACCTGCGGATAGACAGCGCTGAGATCGGCGCTGATGATCTGGACTCCATCCTTCGAAGCGAGCTGGCGCATCGAAGGGTACTTACCGAAGAGCATATTTCCGGCAACCACCTGGCTCTGCGGATCGTCGTCAACCAGAATGGTGTTATGGCCGATGGCCTGGATGTTATAGGTGGGGTAATTGGGGTCCTTGTAGTAATCGGCATATCCCGCCTCGCCTATCCAGAGGCGGTTGTTCCAGGCGTAGAAGAGACTGCCTTGGTCGGCATGGTTGTGATTGAAGTTCGGTCCGGCGCGCATGGCAATGACCTGAGACCCAGGCGACCAGCTATCACGCAGCACCGCAATGCCACGCTTCTCAAACAAAGCCGAGGTTGGCGAATCAACCCGGGTCGCTGCAGGCGGATGGATTGCGTCTTCCCAAAGAACCCGGCTCAACAGCTCTCCGGCTTCGGGGTTGCGATATTGGAAATAAAACGCCGTCAGATCGGGATCACTATTCTGCGCAGCCATGTAGGCGAAGACGTTCGAAGGTCCGGTATCGCCATGGCTGTCGCCGAAGTCTTCCAGCGAGTCCTCACCGTAGGTCGCATAACGGAAGTAGCGCTGCGGTCGCGCAAGCTGGCTATCGAACGACACTCCGAGTTGCTCCTTTGCCGCCGCAGCCACCAGCGCCGTCGTCTCAAAGTCGTAACGATGGTAAGCGATTCCCTCACCATAGGAACCGTCCGCGGTGTATGCCGACTCGAGATGCGAGCGTTCTTTCTCGTAGAGGGCAAGGGCATAACCAGCGGTATCGGGATTATCGCTCTGTAGAGACGCCAGCAACGCTCCTCCTACGGTATGGCCGATCCAGTTACTCATGTCGAACTGAAAGCGGTCCTCTACGACGTACTCCTCATAAACAGGCATGATGGACTGCTGCAGCAGAGCCTTATCAAGCGTGTGCTTCAGGTCCGCAGGCAGCGCATTCCCCAGAAACTGTTCTGCCATGACAATGTTCTTCGTCATGATGCCCAGTGGATAGTAGCTGTGATATCCATGCGCCGGAAACCAGGGATGAACCCATTGCTGCCATGAGGCAATCTCCCGCAACATGTGGAGCGCCTCCTCCCGTTCGCGACTCTCGCCAGTTGTGCGATAAGAGACCGCATCCCACAGGGCAAGCTCCGTCGGCTTCTGAACAAGATTGAAGTAAGACGGTAGTCCCGGCAGCAGGAACTGCGCGTCCATCTCCTGGATATTCGCCCCCAGATCAAACGCGAGATTGGTCCCCAGATCTTTCCGCAGTTCATCGCGCCGGGCAGTAACCATCTGTAAAAGCTCCGGAGAGACCGCGTGAACAGCGACGCCAAGTAACGGCTGAGGGACCACGGAGCGAACCAGGGCGAGCACTGCTGAGGAGCCGCCTTGTCCTTCCACGCGGATGGTCCAGACACCGGCGGGATCAGACAGCGAGATGGCGTGTTGCACTTTGAGACCAGAGCCGTGGTCAATCATCTGGCCATTCGGACCTTCGATGGCCCAGCGCGCATGGAAGGACGGCTTGGGCCCATCGAACTCAACCGCAACCTGATCGCCAGTCCGCAGTACATGCTGCAGGTAATACAGCTCTCGAAAGCCATCCCAGAGGGCAGTGGGCGACTTCAGCAGATAGTGCCGCGTCGACTGGGCGCGAAGCTCGACATCGGAGATGGCAACCCGCTCAGGCCATCCGCGGCTGGCATGAGTCAGATTCGCCGCAACTGCAATTGCAGTAATGCGGTGCGAAGAAGTCGGCAAGGCGACCTGTACACGCTGCCAGCCGCCTCCCTGAATCGCCGACCGGAGGATAACCTCTTCTTCACCGCGATAGATGTGGATTGAAACCGGTATCCGGCCCGTCGACGAGACCTTGAGCCGAAATGCCAGCGAAGAAGAGGGCCCGGCAACCACGTGCACGCGGCGGATGAAACCTATAGCCAGCTTTCCATCACGATGCGGAATCACCTCGCGGGTAACGGAGCTGAGGCCGTGTGATGTCTCAACGCCCAGCGTAGGGTCGTATCCTGTATCCTCCGCGAGGGGAAAGCTCTCCCACCCATCGCGGGAGCCGGAGTTGGAAGCAGCGCCAGGGCCAGGCTGAAAATGCGAACGATAAAGATAGGGTGCAAGCGGAGATCGATCCTGCGCAGCCGCTGTCCCCACCACCAGGCAGCAAAAAGACAACACAAGCCACCTACAGGAGTTCAATGTCATAGCCCTTTCGGGCGTAGTGCGAATCCGCCCTACGCCGCTCACCTCGCACGCAATAAGATCGCCAGAAAGGGCCTCTTGGGCGCCGGAACCGTCAAACTACTTTCTAACCAGCCAGTCGTAGAAGTCGTCCATGGAATGTTTCTCGAAATCTACCATTCCGTCATACAGCTTACGCTTTGTGCTTGTCTTGATAACGATAGAGTTCCCATATCGATCTTCGCACCAAGGTCACCACAAACTCGCATCATCCGCATAAGGCAGACTACTCTATTCATGAGCACCCGTATTTATCACCAAGGAGATCGGCATTGAAGCTTCTACGATATGGAGCCCCTGGGGCAGAACGCCCGGGCATCCTGGACAAGAACGGCAGCATCCGCGATATCTCTTCGATTGTTCCGGACCTGGCCGGGCAGTACCTCACGCCGGAGTGGCTGCAGAAGATTGCATCAGCCGATGCTACTTCCCTGCCGCTGGTCGAAGGGGCGCCCCGCCTGGGCTCATGCGTCGCCCAGCCAGGCAAGTTCCTCTGTATCGGCCTGAACTATTCAGACCACGCCGCCGAGTCGGGCATGGCAGTACCGGCGGAACCGGTTCTTTTCATGAAGGCCGGATCATCGATCTGCGGCCCCAATGACAATGTCGTGATTCCCCGCGGCTCCCTGAAGACGGACTGGGAGGTCGAACTTGGCGTGGTTATCGGCGCTAAGGCAAAGTATGTCTCGGAAGCGGATGCATTGAACTATGTCGCCGGCTACTGCGTCATCAACGACGTCTCCGAACGCGCTTTCCAGCTTGAAGGCACCGGACAGTGGGTCAAGGGCAAGAGCGCCGACACCTTCGGCCCGACCGGCCCCTGGCTGGTCACGCGCGATGAAGTGCCTGACCCGCAGGCGCTCTCCATGTGGCTGGAAGTCGATGGACACCGCTACCAGAACGGCACAACATCGACCATGGTCTTTGGCGTCGCTTATCTGGTCAGCTATCTGAGCCGCTTCATGAGCCTGCAGCCCGGTGACATCATCAGCACAGGCACACCTCCGGGGGTGGGCCTGGGCCAGAAGCCGCCGGTCTACCTGCGTGCCGGAAACGTCATCCGGTTGGGAGTCCAGGGACTGGGAGAGCAGCAACAGACCGTCGTCGCCGACGAGTAACGCGGGTTCAGATGCAGCAAAGCCCCGAACATGGTCCGGGGCTTTTGCCTTTAACCACCCACAATTGTCAGGACACACCCAATTTCGATTGGATCTGCTCCAGAGAGATCGCCTTCGTCTCGGGATATACCACCAGCACAACCACAAGTTGCACCACCATCATCGCGGCGAAGAACGCAAACGGAAGCCCCTGGCTCTTTGCAGCGATCGTCGGGAAGACACCTGCGATCGCCGCATTCATGATCCAGTGGGACGACGACCCCAGGCTCTGCCCCTTGGATCGAACACGCGACGGAAAGACCTCCGCCAGGTAGACCCAGATCACCGATCCTTGGGAGATGGCAAAGAAGATGATGAAGGCAACCAGCATCCAGATCAGCAGGCCCTGGTGAGCGTTCAGATAGAAGATCGCCGCAGTCCCTGACAAAGCCGCTGCCATTCCCGCCGCGCCAACGATCAGCAGTGTCACTCTTCCCCACTTGTCGATCAGACTCATTCCCAGAAAGGTCGCCAGCAGATTGACCAGGCCAACACCGACGGTCTGTAACGCCGCCGAGCTCTCACTGAATCCGGCCGAGGCAAAGATGAAGTTCGAGTAATAAAGGATTGCATTGATGCCTGAAAGCTGGTTGAACATGCCGATGGTGACGGCCAGAAAGATGGGCAACCGGTACTTCCACTGGAATAACGACTCTTGCGCGACACCGCGCTCCAGATGAACGGAATCGATGATCTCCTGCAACTCGGCCTCCGAGTCGGGCGAGCCCATCAGGCGCAGCACCTCCAGGGCTTCATCGGTCTGATTCGTCGTCACCAGCCAGCGGGAGCTACGCGGGATGCCGTACAGCAGGATCAGGAAGAAGAGAGACGGAAGGA
>JAEKKE010000013.1 GCA_019510535.1 Acidobacteriota bacterium | reverse complement strand
GCCAGCTTTTGAGCAGGGCGTCTGCCGTCACTACGTTCACGGATGCTGTCTCGGTTGCCATGTTGATTCCTCCAGGTGGCCTGTATAGGGCGTGTCATCAAACTCCTGCCGTCAGCGTTGCGAGCGCAAATTAGTTCAGACGAGGCGGAGGCCGAAGGCTGTGGCGGGTCCACAGTCGAGGCCGACAACGAAGTATGGGCGAATTTGCGCCGCAACCCACAGGGCCGGGGCAGATTTTCCCGATTTCTTTGTCACTCGTCGTTCCAGTGGACTGGCCACAGTTCTCTCCTCGCTCCTCGATCTCGTAAAAATCTGCTCCCGGCGCTGACTGGCACGAGTTTGATGACACGCCCTGGGGCTCAGGAGAAGATTAGCCGGAATTCCCGACAACCTCTGTCGTAAATTAATGCCAGACTGAAAATCGTATGTACGACCCCATCATGCGCGTCCTGACGGTTCTGGAGATTCTGCAGGCGCGCGACCACGTGACCGGAGCAGAGCTGGCCGAGCGTCTCGAGGTCGATCTGCGTACCGTACAGCGTTATATGGTCCGGTTGAAGGACCTTAGTATTCCGATCGAGTCTTCCCGTGGAGTGGGTGGGGCTTACCGTCTTCGGCCGGGCTACCGTTTGCCGCCGCTTCTGCTGACCAATGAGGAGGCCTTTGCGCTCTCCCTGGGCTTGCGTTCGCTCAGCCAGATGGGTTTGTCGGCGTTTGCACCGGCAACCGAGGGTGCGCTCGCCAAGCTTGAGCGTGTCATGCCGCACTCGCTGCGAGACAGTGTCCGCACGGTGGAAGAGGTGGTGGCTATCGAGCCGGGACCGTGGGTGGTTTCTACATCCGTGGACTCCCTGATCCGTGCCGCCTCTGCTATTCGAACCCATCGTGAGATTCGCTTCTCGTATCGCTCTCACGACGGGTCCGCGTCGCGCCGGAAGATCCAGCCCTATGCGGTGCTCCATACCGATGGCCGTTGGTCTCTGATCGGCCATTGCCTGTCGCGCAAAGCCCTGCGTACTTTCCGGCTGGACCGGGTTGAGGAACTGGAAGTGTCCTCCGCCAGCTTCGATCCTCCGGCGCGCTTCGATGCGAAGCGACATATGCGGGAGCACATGCCATTTGTGCAGTCCGATTACCAGATCGATGTCTGGATCGATATGCCGATCGGGGAGGCGGAGCGGGCGTTTTCTCCCTGGAGGGTTGCGACTGAGGAGCAGGATGGCGGAACCCGCCTGCGCTGCGGCCGTGATCGTCTGGAGATGGTTGCCGCGATGCTGCTCAGCCTGGGACGTCGGATCGTCGTTCATAGTCCAACGGAGCTACGCGAGGTCTTTCGCCGCTTGGCGCAACAGGCATTGCAGGCGGCGGAGGATACGGGGCCGTCAGGATCTCAATAAGGCATATCGACAACTAACCACGAAATTAGGTGGGATATTTCGCGAAGTGAGACCTGCTTCTACTCTGGGCGCGAACAGCATGGGTCGAGAAGCAGATTTCTCGCTCCTCGTTGGTCGCTACGAAATGACAAACAAAGTGGTCGCGCAACGCACCACTTTCCACCTGAATCCGATTTTTCTGGTTCTGCGGGAACTCTTTTGCCTGCTCGCGGTAATCATGAATAGCCATGTTCAAGCGATACAGAGTTCCTCGTGATCGTGAATCCGATACAGCATTGGTCCGAGCTGCCTGTCTGGGCAGCGGAGATGCGATCGCGGAGCTGTATCAGCGGCATGGAGCTATCGTCTACCGCTTCACCCTTCGCATGTGTGGTGATGCCCCTATGGCCGAAGAGGTTACGCAGGAGGCTTTTCTCGCGTTTCTTCGCCATCCTCATCACTTCGAAGCAGAACGGGGCGCGTTCTCCACCTGGCTTTGTGGCGTTGCCCGCAGGCAGTTGTGGAAACGCCTGGAACGCGACGAGCGTTTTGTTGAGTTGGATGACAGGGAAGAGCCGGTTGAAGCGCCGTTCTCTGATGCTCCGGACCAATGGCTCAGCCGCAAAGAGGTGGTCGAGATGGTCCGTAAGGGAATTGACGAGCTGCCTTTACTGCTGAAGGAGGTTGTCATTCTCTGTGAGCTGGAAGAGATGACCTATCCGCAGGTCTCTCTCATCCTCGCCGTACCAATAGGCACCGTTCGCTCGCGATTGCATCGCGCTAAAGTCAGGCTCGCGACATTGTTGTCCGCCGTTCCGGTATGTGAGGAAAAAGGAATACGTCCATGAATCGTCCCTTACAGGAAGCTCTTTCATCGTTACGTCAGGAGCACCAGGAGATTGCCGCTCCCGATTCCGTGAAACGTGGTCTGGTCGCGCTGGTGGAGGCGGGTGTCATTTCTGGTAGATCTCCGCAACGTCCATGGTTTCGAGTGGCAGCTTTGGGTGCTGCACTGGCAGCTTGCGCCGCGGTTGGCGTGTTCTATCGATACCATGCGACTCCCGCTTTGCCCGTACAGCCGGTAACCGTTGCGAGCATGCCGGGCACGCCGTTTGTGGGTAAGACACCACAAGAGCGCCCAACCTCATCCGTTCCCAAAGGGAAGTCTCCGGTTATGCATACGAGAACAGCGAAGAGAGCGATGACTGCAACGGCAGTCATCGACATGAATCCCTTCATCACGCTGCCATCGAGTGAAGGGCTGCCTCCGCCATCGATGGCCACGCTCGTCCGCATACAGATTCGCGGCGACGAACTTCGGCAGTATGGCTTCGATATTTCTCCGGCCGTCGCTTCACAGATGGTTCTGGCGGAGTTTGTCGTGGGCCAGGATGGCCTGTCGCGCGCTGTTCGGTTTGTCCGTTGATTTCCACTTTAGAAAGGACTACTTCCTATGAAACATCACCGCACCGTCTATACGGTTCTTACCTCGCTAACCATCTCTCTCCTGCCGGCAATCAACATGGCTCAGCAGGCTGAGCGGCACGAACAGGATCGCGCTGTCGAAGTGCTTTCCATTGACAGCAAGCTTATTAAAGGCAAACCGTACGTGGCTGATTCCACCACCGAGACGGTTCAAACTTTGCCCGATGGCAACCGGCTTGTGCGCCATACGGTCAGCAGGTTCTATCGCGATAGCCTCGGCAGAACGCGGCGAGAGCAGACGTTTGGCAACATCGATCCCGCCAATCCAGGTCCTCACGAAGTGAAGGTCTTTATCGACGACCCGGTAAGCAATACGGCTTACGTTTTGGACCCAGGTCAGAAAGAAGCTTTGCAGCTACCGAGGTCTCGCAAGTTCCTCGATGAGCGTGAGGCAGAGAGCAATCCGCCGTTACGCAAGCTTCCTCCGCTCGATGAGGCGCGCAGCATTACGCAGCAGGATCTTGGCTCCAAAACGATCGAGGGGGTTCTCTGCAATGGACGTCAGCAAACCATTACGATTCCTGTCGGGCAGGTAGGCAACGAGCGACCTATCGCTATCGTTACCGAGACCTGGACTGCGCAGGGTATCGACACCATCGTGCAATCGTCCACGAACGATCCCAGGTTCGGCGAGACGAGATATCAGTTGCACAACATTCAACTGGGCGAACAAGCAACTTCGTTGTTCCAGGTTCCCTCGGGCTATCGTCTGGAGCAGCCGAGACAATAATCCGTACACCACGAGGCCCGGCGTGCTGAACTGCAATCAGCCGCCGGGCTTTTACTTTTTTCCTGAGTTACTAAAGTCGTAAAACCTTCTGCCGACATATAGTTCAAGGTTCCTACTATGCCGGCGATTCGTGGTTCTCAGGCAGCACTGACGCAGCAGCTCTTCGAAACAGCTCGTCTTCGTGCGCTACACGCGACCGGACTATTGGATTCGGAGCCGGAAGAAGCCTTCGACGACATACGGCGGCTTGCGGCAAGGATGCTGCAGACGCCCATTGCAGCCGTGTCATTCATCGACGATGCTCGCGTGTGGCTGAAATCGGCAGAGGGTGTGACGTGTGCCTCAACTCCTCGCAAGGAGTCAATCTGTCACTATACGTTGCTGCAGCGCACGCCGCTGGTCGTCTCTGATCTCACGGCGGACGAACGTTTTGACAATATTCCTTCCATCCATGGCGAATCAGGCATTAAGTCATATGCGGGTGTCTCGGTTCGCGATGTGAACGGATATCCGCTGGGCACACTGTGTGTCATGGATCTTGTTATCCGGTCGTTTACGGAGGACCAGATCGAGATTCTCAAGATGCTCGGTCGTCAGGTCGAGGTGCAGATTGCCTTGCGACAGCGGATCGTGCAGGTCGAAGAACTAGCCCGGACAGCAGATGCTCTCGCAAACGATCTGCTCTCCAGCAACGAACGCTTCTGCGCCTTCATGGACCATAGCCCGGTTGCCGCATACATCAAGGACCAGGATGGCCGCATGCGTTTCTATAACCGCAAGTTGGCGGAAACGTTCTGCATTACCCAGCACGATTGGCTCGGGAAATCCGATCACGAGATATGGCCTTCGGGGCTGGCGGATGAATACCGCGCGACGGATCTGGCGGTGCTTGCACAGACTGGGGTAGTAGAGGTTGAAGAACGGACACCCGGTCCCAACGGCAGCCATCTCTACTGTAAGGCCTACAAATTTCCCTTTACCGATGCAAACGGGCAGCGCTTTCTTGCCTGTATCGCAATCGATGTGACACGTGAGAAGTGTCGGGAAGCCGAGCTGGACACCGTCAAGGAAGAGTTGGCCGCGACGTCGGCAGAGCTTCGCCGCATGACCGTAACTGATCCGCTCACCGGTCTCCCGAACCGCCGGGGCTTCAGCCGCTGGCTCGATCAGTGTGTCTCCAGCGCTTCCCGCAGCAAACGTCCGCTCCGACATCTCGGGTGTCCATGAAGCGACACCGATACTCACCGTCATACCCTGCAGCACGCCCGACTGCAGGGTATGACGGTGAGTATCGGTGTCGCTTCCTGGACACCCGAGATGTCGGGAGACACGATGGTCGCAGTCAGGAACGCAGGTCTCTACCGTGCAAAAGCCGATGGAAGAAATCGGGCCATCCTGGGTACCGGTCTCGAACCTCAGCGGAGCGGCCTCTCTCCCATTCCCGCCGCGCTCGATCACATCGCCGGCATAGACACCTTTATCGATTGAGGGAGCGCCGCTGCACCATCTTTCCGGGATACCCAGAAACAGGAGAAATGCTCTAACAGCCTCTTCCTGGCTAAATATGCAACCGATTTCTAGGTCTGTTGCGTCTATTGAATTAGATCGGGTATCTCCCGAGAGGTGAATAGCTATGACTGCTTTATCTGTATGGCAGCCGTTCCGCGACCTCACTTCGTTGACGGAACAGCTTGACATTACTTTTCGCAGCTTTCTTCCTGTTACGGATTCATTAGAACAATCACTTCTGACAGCGAGCGCTATCATCCCCAAAGCCGACATCTATGAAGAAGATGATCGCGTCATGATAGAGCTCGACGTGGCAGGTATGAGTGAGGACGACCTCGACATATCCCTTGAGGGTGGCAATCTCTCTGTCAGGGGCGAACGAAAGCCTTCCACTCACGGCCGTTATCAGCGCAGGGAGCGTTCGTACGGCTCCTTCACGAGAACCTTCACTCTGCCAACGACCGTCGATCCCGCGTCCATCCAGGCAAGATGCGAACACGGTGTTCTGTATATCGCGATGGCGAAGAAGGTGGAAGCCCGAGCGCGCAAAATTCCCATTGGCGAGCAGATTTCGGGCTCGATGGCGAAAAGGATATCCGCTAGTACGGCGTGACGTTTCAACGCTTCCTTGACACACAGTGAATATGACCAGTCCGGGAGACGTCCGGACCAGGTGCATAGTTGCGCCCGGATGATTCCGGACTGGTAGTGGATTGTGGAGGAGTCATCATGAGATTACGGAAACGCATTATCGTTTGCCTTGTCTTTGGTTCCTTGATGTCGGCTCATCGTCAGACTTTGGCAAGTGGAAAGGGCAGAGCCTACGAGAGCGCCAATATGTCAGTCAAAGACGTTCAGCGCGCGGTTCAGGAGGCGTTGAACCGAAATCCCCACCTGCTGGAGGTCTCCGTTTCGAGCTCTCGCGGAGTACTGTCTCTCGCAGGGACCGTGGCGCATTATCAGGACAAGATCGATGCCGAGACCGTCGCCGCCCATATGCCTGGGGTGCGGACGGTGCGAAACGAGATTCTTGTAAAGACACCTGTTCTTGAGGATCCGGAGATCGAGCAGAAGGTAGAAGAACGGCTTCGTTTCGCACGAGCTGATCTGGGACTTACCTTCCCGCAGATCGCGGTGCAGGCCGTGAAGGGCGTCGTGTATCTGACCGGCCCCGTAAGAGACTCGGTTGAGCATACGGTGGTGCTATCACTTGCCGGCAGCACGGATGGAGTTTTGTCGGTCAAAGACAGGCTTTCGGTGGAACCCGATCTGCTGGCCGATGAGACTACTCGGACAAGGGTCAATAAAGCTATCTACAGGGAGATACATTCCGATCCTGAAAACTCCCGCTCCGCCGATATACCGGTTAAAGCTTCCTTTGCCAACGGTACTGTCAGGCTGATGGGTTCGATCTCGGACTCGGAGCATAAAGACAACTTGCTATCCAAGGTGCGAGATGTCTACGGGGTCTCCTTCGTGGAAGATGCACTCGTCGTCCGCAAGCAGCCCGCTGTCATGCAAAGCAGCTTTCAACATTCGATTTCTCCATGCGGAGGAACGTCTATATCTGGTCAGGAGGTCGCAAATGCAAATCGTTGAGGGACAGGTCTTTCTACGGCAGGGTTCCGAAGTCCCATCGGAGATCGTGCGTGAAGCGACTTGCTGGGACTCCAAATGGCTTCAGCTTGCAATTGACGCAGGTGCTCTGGAGCAGAGAGTAAAACGCGCGGAATGGCATCTCTTCCGGCTCACCGACCAGGTGGCGAAGTGGGGCATCGGAAGCAGCAGCGAAGCGGCTCTCCGTCACGCGCTTCAGAGCGCCCTGGCTGCCGTTCCAGCATCGAGAAATGCGGCTGAAGTGATAGAGATCCGGCAGATGTCAGGTGTTGGCCTTTTCTTTTG
>JAEKKE010000012.1 GCA_019510535.1 Acidobacteriota bacterium | reverse complement strand
CGAGGTCGAGGTTGCCGGGAACCTTCAGCACGAAGGCCTCGTCGGCGACGATGTGATTGGCATATCCGCCGAAGGTGAGGTTGCCCTGCTTGTCCTTGGAGTTGTAGGTGAAGACAGTGGCGAAATTCTCGCAGTACTGCTCTTCTCCAGCCTTGCAGGAAGTGCAGGTGCGGCAGGAGTCGACCATGCATCCGATGGCGGCGGAGTCGCCTACCTTGAACTTGGTGACAGCGGAGCCGACCGCGGCAACCTTACCGACGATCTCGTGGCCGGGGACCATAGGAAACATGGCATTGCCCCACTCATTACGCGCCTGGTGGATATCGGAGTGGCAGATGCCGCAGAAGAGGATGTCGAGCAGGACATCGTTGGGACCGGGATCGCGATGCTCAAAGTTCCACGGAGTCGGGTCGGTGGTCGCATTGTGCGCAGCATAGCCTTTGGTAGCAATCATGATGGTTCTTGTCTCCTTACGAGTGGTTCGGTTGGAAATTAGATCATGGCGACGCGGAGTGGGGGTTGCGTCTGCGCGCCGAGATTGGACCGCAGACGAAGCGCCTCCTCCGCAGGGGAAACTCCGAAGAGCCGTTTGAACTCCCGGGAAAACTGAGAGGGGCTTTCGTAGCCGACACGGGTTGCCGCTGCCGACGGGCCGATGCCCTCCTGGATCATCATGAGCCTCGCCTTATGCAGCCGCGTTGTCTTCAGGTACTGCAGCGGTGAGGTGGAGGTCATGTTTTTGAAGTGGTGGTGGAAGGCAGAGAGACTCATGCCGGCATCACAGGCCAGCGTAGGGATATCGAGCTGCCGGTCGTATTCGGTGTGAATGCGATGCATGGCGCGATAGACCTGGCTGATGTTGCCCTGCATCGCCAGCAGATCGCGCAGAACCTGTCCGCGAGGCCCGGTGAGGACGCGATAGGTGATCTCGCGCATGATCTGCGGACCGAGGATCATTCGATCGTTCGGATTTTCGTAGGCTTCCAGGAGGCGCAGTGCAGCCTCGGCAAGCGGTTCCGGCAGCGGTGTGGCATCGATGGTCCTGGGCTGTGGGTTGGCTTGCGCCGGGGCAGGAGGCAGCTTGAGGACGAGGTCGGCGAGGACAGCCATGTCGAGCAGGATAGAGACGCCGCGCAATGGCGCATGAGGCTCGCAGAAGGTCTCGCACTCGAAAGGCAGCGGTGCGGCGAGGACGAGGTAGTTTTCGGTGTCGTAGACAAAGCTCCGGCTGCCGACGTAGCCACGCTTGCTGCCGCTCGTCACCATGACGATGGAGGGCTCATAGAGCACGGAGCTGCGAGGGATGTTCTTATGACACCGGACAGTGCGCAGGCCTGGAAGCTCGGTCGGACGAATGCCCTCCCCACAGTCGATGCGGTCGAGGATTCGGTTGATCCGGGCGTGAATGGGGGCCAGGCTGCTCACGAAGAAGAGTCTAGCGAAGCAGGGATACGGGAGACATCATTTCTGCGCAAATCTGCAGAAATAGGCAAGCCTTCCGCAGAAATGTCTACGGAAGGCTCGGGAGTGTGGAAATTCAGGCCGGTTACTCGTTGTAGTGCAGCAGCGAGTAGACGTCGTAGTCCAGGAACTTGGCGCGGCCTTTGAGGAAGTCGAGCTCGACGGCGAAGCCCAGGCCGACCACGATGCCGCCAAGCTGGCGGACGAGCTGGGTGGTGGCTTCCATGGTGCCGCCGGTGGCGAGCAGATCATCGACGATGACGACCTTCTGCCCGGGCTGGACGGCGTCCAGGTGGATTTCCAGCGAGTCGGAGCCGTACTCGAGGTCGTAGGTGACTTTGGCGGTAGCTGCAGGCAGTTTGCGCGGCTTACGGACTGGTACGAAACCGGCATTCAGGCGATAGGCGAGCGCCGGTCCGAAGATGAAACCACGGGCTTCGATACCGAGCACCAGGTCGACATCCTTGTCGATGTAATAGGCGGCAAAGGCGTCGATCATCTGCGCGAAGCCAGCCTTGTCCTTCAGCAGAGTAGTGATGTCGTAGAACAGAATGCCGGGCTTGGGGAAATCAGGGACAGTCCGCACGAGGGACTTGAGTGGTTCACAGTTAATGGGTGTCGCCATGAGGAAATTCTAGAGGATTGTTGAATGGTGGAATAGTTGAATGGTTGAATCGTGCGGTGTGCCGGGCCAGTGTGTATAACCCATCCTTTGAGCACCATTCAACTATTCAACAATTGAACCATTCAACCGCCTTACCAAGCCCCTTCAATCTGGAACGGCCCAAGCTTGGCGGCTTCGCTGTCGTCGAGGTCGTGGACATGGAAGCGATCGACGCGCGAGCCGCGGGAGCCTTTGCGGAGGTGCGTTTCGAGGTCTTTGAGCCGGTCTTCGGGGCCGGCGGCGACGCATTCCACCTCGCCGCTGGGAAGATTGCGGACCCAGCCATTGAGATTCAGTTCCGCGGCCTCGCGGTGGACGAACCAGCGAAAGCCAACACCCTGTACGCGACCGGAGATGAGGTAGTGACGCACCATGACTCTGGTCAGTGTAGAGCAAGTAGATAATTGGAATGTGGCTTTGAATTACAGCGTTGTGGCACAGAGTGTGGAGGAGATGCGCGATACCGGCAACTCTCCTTCGATCAGCATGTGGGAGTATCTGCAGGCGACGGGGCAGGAAGACCTGCTGCGGACGATCAGCATCTACGGCGAGAGCGGAAAGACACGTGAGCAGGCGCGGACGTATTACATGAATTCTGAGGCGCTCCGGATATGGCAGGCAATGGGCAAAGCGCCGACAATTGTGGGAGAGATGCACCGTCCAGCGAGGACAGCAGCGATTGTGTTTGGAGTGCCTTACAGCCAGTAGAGCATTTTGGTGTAGTCCAGAGCATCCGCATCTATGGGCGTTTTCCGCAATGAAAACGCCGCTGCACTCCCCTTCCGGGATACTCAGCAACAGGGTCATTGCTCTAAAGAAAAAGGCTCGCCGGGTGGCGAGCCTTTTTAGAAAGTCATCGCGGACTTAAGCGCGCGACATGTAAGCGCCTTCGGAGGTGTCGATGCGGATCTTCTCACCCTCGTTGATGAAGGGAGGAACCTGCACCACCAGACCGGTCTCGGTCTTGGCGGGCTTGGTCACGGACGAAGCGGTCGCAGACTTGATGCCGGGCTCGGTCTCGACAACGGTCATCTCCACAACCTGCGGAAGCTCGATACCTACGGCCTTGCCGTCGTAGAAGCTGACGGAGATACCGATGTTCGGCAGCAGGTAGTCCACGGCGTCGCCAAGAATCTCACGGGACAGGGTGGTCTGCTCGTACGTAGCCGTGTCCATGAAGATGTAGTCATCACCGTCGTTGTACAGGTACTCCATCGCGATTTCATCGACGACGACGCGATCGATGGCGTCTCCCGAGCGGAAGCGGTGCTCGAACATGGCTCCGGAGGAGAGGTTGCGCAGCTTGGCCTGGATGAAGGCGCGCAGGTTACCGGGGGTACGGTGCTCCACTGAGAAGACCATGTGGAGCTTGTCGTTGTGCTTGATGATCATGCCCGGGCGCATCTGGGTGGCGGGAATCGCCATGGTGTATCTCCTGAATTGTTCTGATGGTTTTCCGGGCGCAAAGGGCCGGATATGGCAGGGCGTGACGCGCTGCTTTTAGAACCTTCTTCGATTGTAGCTCAGGGCCGAGGATCGAGCCCGAGAGCATTTTCCCTGTGGGTGTAGTGTAGGGCGTACGCATCCTATGGGCGTTTTCCGCAATGAGAACGCCGCTGAACGCCCTTCTGGGATACCCAGCAACAGGGAAAACGCTTTTAATCCAGGGCCAGGGGAGCGAAACCGGCAAACATCTGGGCGGCCTCGGGGAGCTGGCTGAGGGGGATGATCTCGCAGGCGGCGAAGTAGCGGTCCCACAGGGCTTTGACCTTCGGGTTGTTGTGAGCCTTCTCGATGCCGCCCTCCTCCCACTCGAAGACTTCGACGACGGTGCCATCGGCGGCGCGGCAGGCAATGAACTCGCGGCTGGTGGCCAGGCCCTCTGCACGCAGCAGCGGCAGGTGCTCGCGGGTGAGCTGCAGTAGCTCGGCTTCTTTGCCGGGTCTGGGGCGGTAGGCGACGATGACAATACTGCGGCCCTGAACTGCATTCATGCCAGACAGCCTAGCACGTGTGGAAAGGGCCGTTTTCTCTAGAAGAGCGTGTCGCTGGCGATGCGGGCGATACCAGCATGCTGCATCTCTTCGTTGACCCGGGCGACAGAACCGTTGAGATCGATGGCGCGGCAGGCGTCTTCGATGACGCAGGCAGTAAAGCCGAGGGAGACGGCGTCCACGGCGGAGAAGTGAACGCAGTAGTCATAGGCCAGTCCGCAGAAGAAAAGACGCTGGATGCCACGCTCTTTGAGAGCCCCGCCGAGGCCTGTCGGGGTGGAGTGGTCGTTGTCCAGAAAGGCAGAGTAGGAGTCGATGCGCGGGTTGTAGCCCTTGCGAACGATAAGCTCTGCGCGTGTGGTATCGAGCAGCGGGTGGAATGCCGCTCCTGCCGTGCCCTGAAGGCAATGGTCGGGCCAGAGGACCTGGGGGCCGTAGGCAACCTGGATGGTCTCAAAGGGATTGTTGCCCGGATGGGAGGTTGCAAATGAGATATGCCCGGCAGGGTGCCAGTCCTGGGTAAGAATGACGTGGTCAAAACGCTGCTGCAGGGGATTGATGAGGGGAACAATCTCATCGCCGCTTCGAACCTCAAGCGCACCTCCGGGGCAGAAATCGTTCTGCAGATCGATGATGACGAGGGCGTCAGTGGAAGATAGCGCGAAGGCCATACAGTTATTCGTACACTATGACTATGCCAGCACCGACAGCCGAAGCACGTATCAGGGTCCGCTATGCCGAGACCGACCAGATGGGCGTGGTGTACCACGCGAACTATGTTGTCTGGTTTGAAGTAGGCAGAGTGGAGCTTCTTCGCTCCATCGGTTTGCCGTACAAGCAGCTCGAAGCAGAGGGCATCCTGATCGCTGTGGCGGAGGTAAACGCGCGCTACAAGCG
>JAEKKE010000085.1 GCA_019510535.1 Acidobacteriota bacterium | reverse complement strand
CGTCGCGAGGATACATCTGTTCCCAGGCCTCGCACGTCTCCTTACCGCGGGCCAGATTCCCCGAAACCAGCAGGTCGTAGGACACATCGATCAAAAACCGCTCTCGATCGCTGGCCCTGTTCCTCAGCTCATAAGCCTTCTGGGTGGCCTGCGTTGCCGGAACCTCTTCACCGAGATCGGCATACATCCGTCCAAGCCATACGTAGGCCACCGCGAACTGGGGATCCAACTCTGCGGCGTGCATCAGGAGTGGAATCGCCGCTCTGCTGCCTCTGCTATTGAAGAGCCTTGTGGCCTGGCTGAAGTCTTTGAGCGCATCGAGCGATGAGGTCGTCGCTTCAGGCAGCGGGATGTCCAGTTGATCGATCGATGCTCTTGACTCGCCAATCCGAGCACGAAACTTTGCGGCCATCTCCCCGAGAGCCTGTAAAACATCTTCTTTCCGCTTCACCTGGATCTGTTCAGCGTCGAGCTCTTCTCCCGTGCTGCATCGTCTCGCCCGCAGGCCCAGGATGTACTCATTACCCAGACGCGCGACCGATCCTTCCAACACGGCGTCTCCCCCGATACGTTGGCAGATCTCCCGGCCCAGCTCAGGAGGGAGGGGACTATCAAGTTTCATTCCCATCAATCCCAGGGTCTTACGAATCTGAGCCTCGCTCGCCAGCCGGATGACAGGCGATTGCTCGAGCTGAACGATCATGCCTTGCCGCAGCGCGTCGTCAAATACCGCCTCCCCGGTTGTATTTATAAAATCGGCCAGCACCAGGGTGCTCTTCGTACTGAGCCTGGGCATCTCGTTGCGCGCCTGTCTTGTAAAAAAGACAATTGCAGTCATGCATAGACCTACCGCTAGACCATAGATCCAGATGCGACGAGGCGCATATCTGGCGGAGTGAGACATTGCCAAAGTGCTCTCGCCTCCGCCCGCCTTTGGAAGCTCTTCAGCAGCGATCGCCTCGGGCTCATCGTGCTCACGTACTTCGTTAGAGGCAGGACTGGACGGATCCGCCGTTCTCACCTGCGCAATGAAACGGTACCCAAGTGTCGGCACCGTCTCAATGTACTTCGGAGCCTTAGGATCATCGCCCAGTTGCTTCCGGAGTATGGCAATCGCCCGGGTCAAGGTCGATTCTTCGACAAAGGTGTCTTTCCAGACCGTTCCCAGGATCGTCTTTTTTTCAAGGAGCGTTCCTGGAGCGGCAACTAACAGGAACAGAACCCGAAGCGCTTTGGGTTCAACCGACATCCGCTCCCCACGACGGCTGAGAGAAAAGTCCTGCTCACTAAGCTCATAGTCGTCAAACAGATAAAGCACAATCACCTCTGCGGACTCCATGCCCCTGGAACGGACAAGGGATTATGCGAAGCCTGGTCTTTTTCAAACCATCGGGGACAGATTACTATCGACGGATTCTCCTCACCTCCAGTTGTGTTGAAACAATGAACAACCTCGCCAGGGTTTGTTTGGTTCCTTGGGTGTCCTGAATGAATTGGATGTATCCGGAGATCAGACAAGCCCGTAGGGCCGGCCGCGTCGTGGGCAACTCATGCACGCGTGATATGTCAGTTGAGAAGAGTGCCGGTGAGCCGCCTGCTCGCTACAGATGAGAAGGTACAGGGCGCGCGTAGGGTTGGAAGGATTTCTCCTGGCCACCTGTTCCTACCTGCGCGCCCTGGCTTCCATCCAGGATTGTTACGCCTTAGTGCAGCTCCTGCGCAGACGTATCCAAACCGGCGCTCTTTGACTGGATTGTCTTGCGGTAGACCCCGACATTGGTGACGGCATTGCCGCTTCCGTCGGTAGAGGTCGTCGTGATTGTCATCGTCTGACCATCCGGTGAGACAGCGCGGTGGCTTGTCGCCACCGCCCGTCCCCCACGGGTGTACTGCGCAATCATTTCAGAAGGGCTAACGCGCTTTGTTGAAACTGGCAGGAGCATGCCCTTCCCGCCAGACACGATCACCGGTCGTCCATCATATCGGGCAACGTAATCTGCGGTGAAAGAGATACCGTCCCTCAGATGCGTCTCCGAGTGGTAATGCACCCCTTCTTTCGTCTCCTTCATTTCGATGGTCATGGCCTCGGGAAGGCCGACCGTATACTTTGACATTTTTGTGTCCATGATCCACTTTCCAAGAAATGGATCCACGGCGCCGAGAATCGTGGAGCACGCCAGCAGCACGGCCATCGTAGCGATATGGGTAAGTTTCATGCCCATTTCTCCCTCTACAGTGACCGCAGAAAGTCCAGAACGGACTGTTTGTCTCTCTCTGAGAGCCCATTGAACCGTCGAACTACCGTGTTCGCTTCCGAGGGAGCGTAGCGCGTGGAATCGCGGTCTCTGGATGGATTGTCGCCTCCATCCGAGCCGGCATGAGAGAAGTGGTCTTGAACGGCCACCATGAGATCGTCGGTACGTCCATCGTGGAGAAAGAAGATGCGCTGGCCTAGTCCCCAGAGTGGCGTCGTGCGGAACTCGTCCGGACCGGCATCACCCTGCACGATATTGTCGGCAAGAGTTGCACCCATGTGGTGCACCAACAGGTCCGAGTAAAGATTAACTTTCCGGCCCCGGAGAGCGACCGTCTGGGGACCGATCTCTTCCGAAGGAGATCCAGGATTCGCCACACCCGGTGTTTCAAAGGAAGGTGTATGGCATAAAGCGCATCCGACTTCGCGGAAGAGTTTCTCACCTCGTTTTGCCGACTCAGTCTGCGCGCCGAGCGAGGGAGCGTCAACGAAGCGCATGAACTCGGTAAACATCAGCCACGCCGGCATGATCTTGAGCGGATTGTTGTACGAGAGATCGTCAGTGCGCGGCACATCGAAAGGCTCATAGGAGAGGTTGCACTCGCTGTCCTCAGAGTGAGTGATGGGGAAAAGATCATTGCTAATGCCCATCTCCACGTTGTAAGCCTCTCCCGCAAAAACGGTCAGAGAAGCATTCTGCGCCTTCCAGCCAAACCGGCTGATGGTTCCGTTGTTGGGAACCATGTTCGGATGGCCTTCAATTCCCAGAAAGCGCTTCAGATCGCGATCGGAGTTCATGTTCGCGCGAATCGCCGAATCCTGAATCGATTCGATCAGGCCCAGACCGAACAGCTGCAGCGGGATGCGATAGGAAAGGTTGTTCCTTCGAATTTCGTGGTCAAAGTCCGGTTGTTTGAGTTTGCACGCAGGTGCATCGGAGCGCCCTGCTACCGTGAACAGCTGATGGACACCGCCGTCTCTGCTGCCGTCGGTGTTGAACTTGAATCGCACTTCACGGAAAGCTCCGTCCCGTTCTTCAAAGGCTGGAATCGTATTGGTCGCACCCATGCGGTTCGCGACCGTAAACGCAACATTCTTCCGCGTAGCGCTGCCGCCAATCATCGGTTGGAAGTGGCAGATGAAGCATTGATCGGCATTGAATCTCGGTCCCATACCGGCCGAGTTGACTATAGCGAGGGGAGAAAACGGATTTTGCGGGTCCGGGTCGACCGGAAGAACTCCCTGAGGCTGCTGCGCACACGTGTCACAGGTGCCTTCGAGTTCCGAGACGCGCAGCAGGCTCTCGGCAAAAAGCGAGATTTCGTTTGCGTTGAGCCCGGCTACCGGGTTGGGAATGGCAGAAGTTGGGTTGGGGCGTGGGCCCGGATCTTTCGCTCGGAATGAGAACTCGCGAAATTGGGCATGAAGGTTGAGGGAAACAAGGAAAATAAGTACTACAAACGGTCTACGAATATCAGTCATGGGGATGGACCTGCCTTCGATCGTTCAACTTTCCTGGAGTCAAAATTTGCGCTTTCTCCAGCCGACGCAAGGCCGGCAGCGCATGGCGGAATCTCCGCGTAGGTGCTGAACGCAGATTGCCCATGTGTTGTGTGGAGAGAGATGCGAAACCTGTTGTGGTTCAGCCCGACTATAGGGGCTCACCTACATCGGGGGTTACGAGGAATGTCTTAGCTTTTTGTGATGGACCACTCGGCCCTGCTTTTTCATCAACTTACATCTGCCGGTTTTCTGGCCGGTTTCCGATTACGTATGTAACCATGGAACACGCCGAATGAATACGACATTAACCGCGACGTCCACAACGGCCATTGCACCCGCGAAAAGTCATTACATCGTCCTGGACGGCTTGCGGGGTGTCGCATCCCTGATGGTCGTGATCTTCCACACCTTCGAGGCATACGCCGACGGGAATCCGATCAAGCAGATCATCAACCATGGCTACCTGGCGGTCGATTTCTTCTTCCTGCTTTCCGGCTTCGTCATTGCCTATGCCTACGACGATCGTTGGAGCCGCATGTCGCAATGGGAGTTCTATAAGCGGCGCCTCATCCGGCTGCAGCCCATGGTCGTTATGGGGAGCCTGATCGGTGCGGCGCTCTTCTACTTCCAGGGCGGCAGCATGTTTCCGCTGGTGAACGCGACGCCGGTATCGAAGATGCTGCTCGTTATGCTGCTGGGTTGTACGCTGCTTCCATTGCCGGTCTCCCTGGATATTCGCGGCTGGAGCGAGATGCATCCCCTCGACGGCCCGGCATGGTCACTGTTCTTCGAATACGTCGCAAATATTGCGTATGCTATCGGCCTTCGCAAGCTCTCGAATCGAGTTCTCGCGATACTGGTATTGCTTGCAGGGATCTTTCTTGGACAGGTCGCGATCTTCGGGCCGCGTGGCGATCTGATCGGCGGCTGGTCGATCAATGCGGCGCAGCTTCACATCGGCTTCGCACGCCTATTGTTTCCGTTCCTTGCAGGCATGCTGTTGATGCGTGTGGGAAAGCGAATTCATACTCGGGCTCCCTTCGGCATCTGCACGCTGCTTCTGGTAGCAGGGCTTGCCTTACCGCGATTCGGTGGAGCACAACACCTCTGGGTCAACGGGATCTATGACCTTCTGTGTGTCGTCGTTCTGTTCCCCATCATCGTTGCGATTGGGGCTGGAGAAAAGCGCGTCGACGGTCCATCGATTCGCATCGCCCGTTTCTTTGGAGACCTCTCTTACCCGCTTTACATCACGCACTATCCGCTGATCTACATCTACACCGCGTGGGTAGTGCAGGATAAAGTTCCACCTGCTCGCGGAGCGATCTGGGGGGTAGTCCTTGTGATTGCAGCCGTGTCGATCGCATATGCCTGTTTGAAGCTCTATGACGAACCGGTCCGCCGCTGGCTCAGCCGTCGCTTCCTCTCAAAGGCTTCTTGAAACGGCATTGCTCTTGCGCTTCTGTCATGACACCATCTGGATCATGAAACGCTTTCTTTGGTGCGCTGCCTGTTGCGTGGTCGCATTGTCCTCGGCGCTGGCTCAATCACCGGTCTTCAAGATCGCGCCTCTGCGTCCGGTCGAAGAGCTCCGCAAGGAGGCATTGGCGGCCCAGCCTCCCCACGAAGAAGGCGCCTTCCTGCAGCCGGACCTCACCGAGCTGGTAAGGCGCGACCCGACGATCAAGCTCGACATCCGCTATGCCACCGCGGACAACTTCCTGGGAACACCTGTTTACACACAGGCGCGCGCTTTTCTTCAGAGACCCGCTGCGGAAGCTCTCGTGCGGGCAAGCCAGGAGCTGCGACCGCTGGGCTATGGCCTCATCATCCACGATGCCTACCGCCCCTGGTACATCACCCGCATGTTCTGGGACGCCACGCCGGACAACCTGAAGATCTTTGTCGCCGATCCCAAAGTCGGCTCAAAGCATAACCGCGGCTGCGCCATCGACCTTTCGCTCTACGACCTCAAGACCGGAACAGAGGTCGCCATGCCCAGCGGCTATGACGAGATGACGGAACGCGCCTACGCCAACTACAGTGGAGGAACCGAGGAAGAACGCAGCCGGCGAAGCACCCTGCGCCACGCGATGGAGAAGCAGGGCTTCCAGGTCAATCCAACGGAGTGGTGGCACTTCGACTACAAAGACTGGAAGCAATATCCAATTCTGAATCGTCCCTTCGAAGCACTCGGAAACTAGAGGGCAAAGAAAATGCGACGGCTTCGCCGTCGCATCTCTTATTTCAACCTGCTGCAGTCTTAGCAGTGATAGATCTTCGGGGAACGGATGCCGCGCGTTGCATTGCGTGTATCCACTACTAGCCTGGATTCGGCAACGATCTTCTCGAAATCGTAGGCGGAGTGGTCCGTCACGATCACCACGCAATCGTACTGGCCAAGGTTCTCCAAAGGAGCGCTCTCGGTGTTCAGCCAGTACTTACGCCCTGATCCCACGCGCGGGAAGAAGGGATCGTTGTAACGTACCTCGGCGCCCTTCTTCTCCAGCATCTCGTAGATGGGCAGCGAAGGCGATTCGCGCAGGTCGTCGATGTCTTTCTTGTACGCCAGGCCGAGCATCAGCACCTTTGCGCCCTTGATGGACTTGCCCTGATCGTTCAGCGCATTCACCACGCTGCGGATCACATGCTCCGGCATGCTGCGATTTACTTCGCCGGCAAGCTCGATAAAGCGCGTGGAGAAGTGATACTCCTTCGCCTTCCACGAGAGGTAGAACGGATCGACAGGGATGCAATGGCCGCCAATACCTGGCCCAGGATAGAAGGCCTGGAAGCCAAAGGGTTTGGTCGCTGCTGCATCGATCACCTCCCAGATGTCGATGCCCATGCGCATGCAAAGCTGCTTGAGCTCGTTCACCATGGCGATGTTCACACAACGGTAGATGTTTTCGAGCAGCTTGGTCATCTCGGCCGTGGCGGGTGTAGAAACACGCACCGTGCGACGGAAGATGCTGGCATAGAGAACCTCGGCAGCTTCAGAGGCACGGCGATCGATACCGCCGATCACTTTGGGGATATCGTGCCGCTCCACATCGGTATTGCCTGGATCTTCGCGCTCCGGAGAGAAGGCAACCATCACGCCATCCAGCTCTTGCGGCGTCTCCGCCTCTTGCGAGTGCCGATCACGCAGTACCTGCACATCGGTCTCTTCGCCGATACGGTCGATGGTGGCAGCAATAATCTCTTCTGTCGTTCCCGGATAAGTCGTGCTCTCCAGCACCACCAGCTGACCGGCGTGAAGATGCGGCGCCAGTGCCTCAATGGTGTTGACGACGTAGCTCATATCCGGAGCGCTATGGTCGTCAATCGGCGTCGGAACGCAGATCAGAATTGCGTCGAGGTAACGTGCCTCAGAGAAATCCGCGGTCGCGACAAAGCCGTTCTTCTGCGCTGCCTGAATGCTCTCGGCTTCAATGCGGTGAATGTACGATTTGCCCTTGTTGAGAAAATCGACCTTCAGCGGATCGACATCAAACCCGGTAACCGCAAAACGTTCGTCACTGAACAGCAGCGCCAGCGGCAGACCAACATAACCAAGACCTACAATTCCGACCTTTGCTTCGCGGCTGGCAATACGATCTTTCCAGGCATCAAGTGTCGCAGCTTCGGGTGCGACCGCCTTACGAATGATATGGAGTGGGGTCACTTACCAGAATCTCCCTTTAACCTCTTACGAGTGCCTCTGTTTTTTCCGAATACGCACTGCTCAAATACCAGGCGATCGTGCGTCGCAGGCCTTCTTCAAACCCGACAACGGGGCTATAACCAAATGCATTTTTCGCGGCGGTAATATCTGCCAGCGAATCCCGGACGTCACCGGTGCGCTCCGGCCCATACTGAGGGGACTCAGCATAGTTCAATAGATGCGCGATCACGGCATAAGTCTCATTGAGGGTGTGCCGTTCTCCACATGCCACGTTGAAAACCCGGCCCGCTACCTTCTCCGCCGGCGCTGACATGGCCAGCAGATTGGCATGGACAGCGTTATCAATGTAGGTAAAGTCACGGCCCTGCTCGCCATCACCAAAGATCAGCGGCCGCTCGCCCTGCATCATCTGCAGCGTAAACTTCGCCATCACACCGGAGTACGGCGAGTCCGGCACCTGACGCGGACCGAAGATATTGAAGTAACGCAGGCACACCGTCTCCAGGCCATAGACCTGCCAGTAGCTCTGCATATAGAGCTCACCTGCCAATTTTTGCACCGGATACGGTGCAATTGGCTGCGGCTTCATGCTCTCAACCCGAGGGAATCCGGGCTGATTGCCATAGGCGGATGACGAAGCGGCATAGACCACGCGCTTCACGTTGTTCGCACGCGCCGCTTCCAGCAGGTTGAAGGTGCCGTTGATATTGGTTTCGTGGCTCGGCCGCGGCTTCTTGACCGATCGCGGCACCGAGGGCAAGGCTCCCTCGTGAAAGATGTAGTCCACGCCCTCGCACGCCTTCATCACGGCATCGGCGTCACAAAGGTCGGCTTCGACGAAGTCGATCCCATCCATAACCGCCGCGAGATTCTCGCGCCGTCCAGTAGCAAAATTGTCGAGCGCCCGGACCTGCTCTCCGCGGGCAACTAACGCTTCCGTCAGATGCGATCCGATAAAGCCGGCTGCTCCTGTAATCAAATACTTCGCCATAGTGACCGATAAACCCTTAGACGTAATTATTGCTTTTTCGACTCGGTAATGAGTAGCATCCGGTCCGAATTTTCTACCCTATCTGCCGGATATATCGTTTCGAGTCAAACTTCCGCCCGGTAGATTCGCGCGACATATACCGGATCTTCCCAAAGACAGGCCGCTCATTCCACGGCCGGTCGAACTTTCCCAGCATCGCCCAGGCGATACCGGCGTATCCATTCGGATCGCGCCCGTCGATGAAGTACTTGTCGTTGAGATGGATACCTCGCCGTACCGCTATCTTTACGCTCGGCGACCATTCCAGGATCTTTTTCGCCCAGTACATGCGCATGACGTTGTGCATCCACCCAAAGTCAAGCATCTGGCGCTGTGCCGCATTCCACAGGTCGTCGTGGGTCCGGGCGGCCTCCAGTTGCGCCAGGGAATACAGGCGCGGCCGTTCGTCCCTGGCATGCTCCACAATCGTTTGCTTAGCCCAGTTCTCTGCTGCGGCGTCCGAATCGTAAACGTCATGCTGAAACCAGCAGTAATTGATCGCCAGCTCCCGCCACACCAGAAGCTCATTGAAGAAGCTGTCGCAGGCGGACTTTAACCCGGGCTCTTTCTTCACCGCCTCCTGTACGGCAAGCGCGATTGTCAGCGGTCCGATGTGGCCAAAGTGCAGGTATGGCGAAAGCCGTGAGCTGCCATCCAGCTCCGGGTGACTGCGGTCGTGCTCATACCCTGCAAGCATCTTCTGCACGAAGTGCCGCAGCCGTTTCATCGCCGCGTGTGTTCCTCCGGCCCACTCCTCGACGGGAAGGACGCTGCGGTCCAGGTCTTTCCATCCCCTCGTGATGTCGAGATTCAGATTCTCCGCTTGCAGTCCGCGTGGATGCCTCCAGGCATGGTGCGCAGTGGGATTTCGGTATGGCTTCAGGAAATGCGGCCATAACTTTTGTACGCGTGGCCTCAGCGTATAGGCCCCATATTGAGCTTTTTCCAGCAATCGCGAAGGCACAACCACATCGGCATCCACCGTCCAGAACGGGATATCGATTTGCCGTGCAATATGCCTGCGCCAGCTCTCTGGTGCACGCATCGGGTTCTCATCGCCGATGACGATGGCGGCCTTCGCCTCAGCAAAGAACTTCAGGTGATCCTCATGCGGGGGACGGCGAACAACAAAGCTTACATTGCGCTCCGCCAGGTCGTGCTCAACATCGCGCAGTCCCTGGTTAAGAAAGGAGTAATGACGCAGGTTGGCATGCGGAAAGTTCGAGATGGCGGCGAAGTACACTACGACCGGCAGGCCGAGTTCGTTGCCCAGATCGATTGCCGTGTCGAGTGCGTGATTATCGACGCCGCGTTGAGCGCGCTGCATCCAGTAGACGACGCATTTCCCAGCCCTGTCCGGCATCCCGCCACGACGCACGGTCACACGCGGGTCTTCAGCAATGGACCTGAGGGCACCGGGAAGATCCTGCAAATCAGCCATATCAATAAGAATGCGGCCCGAGGGCCGCATTCGTGTACTGCAATTTCAGTAGCTCTTTACCAAAGTCCCCAGGCCCGGCTCATGTAGTCACTCAGCGTCATCGCAATCAGGACGAGGAAGGTGAAGACGCCGGCGCCGATGGTCAGCTTCAGCAGCTTGGACTGGTACTTCATGTGCATGAACCACAGGATCACCACCGTCGCCTTGATGACGGCAATGAGAACGGCCACGATCGGGTTCAGGGCGCCCATCTCCACAAAGGCAGCCGCCACCGTGATCGCGGTGAGCACCAGTAGCGTACCGTAGATGACCAGGTAGGTCGAGGGGCCGACGATGTGGTGATCGTGATGCTCAGGATTCGTGATGTTTGCGGGGTCGTGATGAAGATCCGACATTTACTTGGCTCCCAGATCGATGAGGTACAGCAGCGGGAAGAGGAAGATCCAGACGATATCGACGAAGTGCCAGTACAGTCCGAAGTTCTCGATCGGCGCAACGTAGCCTTCGGTGAACTCGCCCCGGTTAGCGCGCACCATGTACCAGAAGATCAGCACGATGCCGATGATCATGTGCAGGGCGTGCATGCCGGTCATGGCGAAGTAGAGCGAGTAGTAGACCTGCGTCTTCTGCGCCATGTCGACGCCAAGCTTGCCGAAATCGGCGATCGAAAACTTCAGGCCCGGGATGTGGCTGTCGTGCCACTTCTCGGCGTACTCAAAGTACTTCACCACAAGGAAGGCGATACCGAAGAAGTTGGTCAGACCAAGAAAGTTGACCAGCGCCTTACGCTTGCGCGTCTCCGCCGCCCATACCGCCATCGCCATACAGAAGCCCGACGTGATCAGGATGGCCGTATTCAGCGCGCCCAGCTTGATGGAGAGCGTGTGGCTGGCGGCGACGAAGGCCGGGTTGTACCAGTTGCGGTACAACAGGTAGGCCATGAACAGACCGCCGAAGAACATGATTTCGGTCAGGAGGAAGAGCCACATGCCGAAGCTTGCCGCCTCGCGCTGCTGCTCCTCCGTCTCAAAATGATGCCGATGCTGCGGCAGATGCACGTGTTCGTGCTCGTGCTCCTCTTGCAGCTCGCCGGGTTGCGTTACTACCATCGCGTTATCCAACGGTCGTCACCTCTTGTTTCTGCTTGTGCGCCAGCCACTCAAAATCGTATGCCTCGTAATCGACATACGGAATCTCCGTAAAGTTCTCGGTCAGCGGCGGCGACTGTAACTGCCACTCAAGACCGGTAGCCTGCCAGGGATTAGGACCGGCAATCTCGCCATACTTCAGCGACCACGCCAGGTACAGGATCGGCAGCAGATAGCCGACGCCCAGAACCGTTGCGCCCGCTGTCGACAGAACATTCAGTACCTGGTAGTCAGCCGGGTACGCATGGTAGCGGCGCGGCATGCCCAGGTAACCGAGGATGAACTGCGGGAAGAAGGTCAGGATGAAGCCGATAAAGGTCGTCACCGCAGCCAGTTTCGAGAGCGACTCGGGGTACATACGGCCCGTCATCTTCGGCCACCAGAAGTGGATACCGGCAAGGAAGGCCATCAGCATGCCGCCCACCATCACGAAGTGGAAGTGCGCCACGATGAAGTAGGTCTCGGTCAGGTGAATGTCCATACCCAGGGAGCCGAGGAAGACGCCCGTCAGACCGCCGATGGTGAACAGACCGATGAAGCCGAAGGCGTACAGCATCGGGGTCTCGAAGGTGATGGAGCCCTTATACAGCGTCGCCGACCAGTTGAAGATCTTGATGGCCGAAGGCACGGCAACCAGCATGGTCAGCAGTGAGAAGACCAGAGCCGAGTAGTTGGAGACACCCATGATGAACATGTGGTGCGCCCATACGAAGAAGCCGAAGACCGCGATGGCCACCGAAGAGAAGGCGACGGCCGTATAACCGAAGACGCGCTTACGGCTGAAGTTCGCCATCACTTCGGAGATCACACCCATGCCCGGCAGAATCATGATGTACACGGCAGGGTGCGAGTAGAACCAGAACAGGTGTTGGAAGAGCAGCGGATCGCCGCCCTTGGCCGGGTCGAAGACTCCCAGGCCGATCGTACGCTCCAGAACCACCAGGACGATCGCGATCGCCAGAACCGGCGTGCCCAGCACCATCAGGATGGAGGCAGCATAGTTCGACCACACGAACAGCGGCATACGGAACCAGGTCATGCCCGGTGCGCGCATACGGTGAATCGTCACGATGAAGTTCAGACCCGTAAAGATCGAGCTGAAGCCGGCGACGAAGATCGCCAGACCGGTGGTAATCACGTGCGTGTTCAGATAGTGCGTCGACAGCGGCGTCGTGAAGGTCCAGCCCGTATCCACACCGCCCAGAACCAGCGCGGTCAGCGTGAAGGTGCCACCGATCAGGTACAGGTACCAGCTCAGCAGGTTGATCTTCGGGAAGGCAAGATCCCTTGCTCCGATCATGATCGGGATCAGGAAGTTGCCGAGTGTTGCCGGAACCGAGGGCACCAGGAACAGGAAGATCATCACGATGCCGTGCATCGTGAACATCTTGTTGTAGGTGTCGGCAGCCAGCAGATCACCTGCGGGAGTCAACAGCTCCAGACGCACCAGGCCGGCAAATGCTCCACCCAGGAAGAAGAAGCCGGTGATCGAGATCAGGTACAGCATGGCGATGCGCTTGTGGTCTCCGGTAAGGAGCCAGCTCAGCAGGCCGTGCTCAGCATTCAGGTAATTCCGCTTCGGCAGAGCTGCAGTGCTCTGATCCGGAAGGCTAACGATAGTGCTCATGGCTTCACCATCCCCGGCGTGGTCGGCGCCGCTTCTGTGGACGTTGCTGTGGTCAGCGTTTGCTGCACACGATAGTTGGTCTTCAGAGACTTGAGGTACTCCACCAGGTCGATCAGGCCTTCTTCGCTGATCTGCCCCTGGTAGGTCGGCATAATCGGCTTATAGCCGGCCGGAACGTGCGATGACGGGTTCAGGATCGTGTCGCGCAAAAATGCCTCGTTGGCAAGCTGCGTCGATCCATCTTCCATCTGCACCTTCTTGCCGTACAGACCGGCGAGGTTCGGTCCGCGGGCGCCGGCAGCGCCGGTGTGGCACTGGTTGCAGCCCAGGCTCGCGAACAGGCGCTCACCGTTCTGTGCCAGGCTCATGCCGCTGGTCGAAGCGTCAGTCCACTTCTGATAATCGTCCGGCGACAGAGCCGTCACCGTGCCGATCATGCCCGAGTGCAGCGTACCGCAGTACTGGGTGCAGAACAGGTGATAGACGCCCGGCTCGGTGGCATTGAACCACACCGTCGAGTAACGGCCGGGAATCACCTCACGCTTCACCCGGAACTCGGGGATCGAGTAGGAGTGGAACACGTCCTGCGAGATCATGGTCAACTGCACCGGACGGCCCGTGGGCACGTGCAGCGTGTTGATCTCGTGCTGGCCGCCCGGATGCTCGGCCTTCCACATCCACTGCTTGCCGACGATGTAAATGTTCATCGAGTTGGCGGGCGGGTTGTAGATGCGGAAGTACAGCAGCGCGCCCCAGACGAAGGTCACCAGGAAGATGACCAGCGGAATGATGGTCCAGGTTGCTTCCAGCAACGTGGAGCCTTCGATCTGCGTGGCCTCGGGGTTGCGCTCCTTACGGTAGCGGAGCGAGAAACCGAAGACCAGCGCGCCGACGATCAGCACGCCGACAAGCGTCATCGCCAGCAGGAAGAAGTAAAGAGCGTCGGCATAGGGAGCAATGGTCGACGCCTCCTTCGGAAACAACGCCGAAGAGGTGAGCCACTTGTTTAGAAATTGCCAAAGTACCGGACTGATTCCCATCGTTTCCCTTTATCCGTTCTGTCGCTTCGTCAAAGAATGATCACGTCCCAGCTTTGCATCCCGCCGGAACATCAAGAACATGAACCCACCCAGGCCGGCCACGGTAACCATGCCGCCCAGTTGCACCACACGCGACACGATCAGGCTGTGCTTGTTCTGCTGCGGGTCGTAGTGATAGCAGTACGTCAAAATGTTGGCGACCGGCGAACCGATCTTGTTGCCGGAAGCTTCGATCAGGCCGAGCAGCAGGTCCTTAGGCGAGTACTCCACGCCCATGTAGTACTGTGCCAGCCGTCCCTCAGGTGTCACTACTTCCAGCGCCGAGGCATGCGCGAACTGCGAAGTCTTCCCATCCGGGCTCTTCACCTCGACATAGCCATACCCGGTAGCCTGCGAGACCGCATCGATCGAGGTCTTCGGTCCAACCAGGAAATGCCAGCCATTCGCTGTCTCCGGATGTCCATACCGCTTCACATACATCGCTTTCTTTTCGGCCGCATCCTGAGGAGTCTCCCGCGGATCGATCGAAACCATCACGATGTTGAAGTCACTACCCGGCTTCAGCTTCACCATCTGAAGAGCGGAGGCCATGCCGTCCATCTCCTCGGAGCAAAGCATCGGGCAGCGGTAGTACACCAGAGCAAAGAGCCCGGGCTTCTTGCCGTCGAAGTAGTCGTTCAGCGTGACGGGCTTTCCAGTCTCGTCCGTGAACGGAAGATGCAACGGCAAAGGCGTATTCAGGTGCTGCTCAACGCCTACGCGCTGCAGCACGGTCGGCAGTTGCCCACCGCTGACTTCGCCAGTCTGTTTGTCACCATAGCCGCTGACCTGCCCCATCGCGGAGGCACACGCCAGCGCGCATCCCAACAGGGCGGCGAGGCGGGTCTTCCGAATTGGGTGCATCGTCGTCATGGTTACTTCTTCTCTTCCTTACTTGCTTCTTTTGCGAACTCAAGCTTCTGCTCGCGCTCCGCAATGCGCTCCTGCTCAAAACCGCTACGGGCGAATCCATTGGTCAGCGGAGCCGTCACCACCGGAGTATCCGCGCCCACCATCTTCGCCACGGTCGTTGCGGCCTTGGCATCAGCAGCCAGCGGAAGTCCGCGTTCGGCGGTCAGTTCAATCGCACGATCGATCGGAATGCGAACCGAGTTCGGCATGCCCTGCACCTGCGAGTAGTTCTCCAACAGCAGGTCTTCCCTGGCGTGCAGATCGCTCGAGCTCTGGTTGCCGTCATCGGGATCGAGACGCGGTCCAGGGAAAGTCTTCACGATCTGCGAGGCAGAGCGTTGCTCAAAGACCGGGTTCGAGGTCAGGCCATCGCTTGTCTTCGCCGGTGCGTACTGTTGGTGCCACTTGTCCAGCGGACCGTCATCCTTCGCAATCTGGCTGTTCACCAGGCGGCCGATGAAGAAACAGACCACAAAGAAGACCGCTACGAAACCGGCCAGGCCGCCGACGAAGACCAGAATGCCGCTGACATTGACATCGGTGACTTCATAGCCCGGATGCTCAGGATCGTTCACCTGAGGATGCGGATTCGGATTCAGGGTATCCCCGTCGTTCTGATTGGGCTTAATGTGCATGCTCGGGCTCCAGAATCTCTTCGGTGTGCGGGTCATTCACAACAACCAGCGGACGCGACATCAGCGTCGTGAGGTAGAACGCCATCCAGATGCCAAGGATCGCTACCGGTACCGTGATGTAGGCCAGGATGCTGAGGTTGCCGCTCAGATGCAGGTTGCGCGCAGCATCCGGGAAGTTCGGCTCAATCAGCCAGAACAGGTCGAAGCCGCGAGCGAAGATCATCCAGCCGGTCAGGGCCAGCATCTTCGACTTAGAACGCTTCAGGTCCTTCGACAGCAGCAGGACGAATGGGATCACCCAGTGGAAGATAAAGTCGCAGGTGCAGATCACCCACCATCCACCACGGATGCGGTTCAGGTACCAGGGAAGCTCTTCCGGCAGGTTACCCGACCAGATGATCAGGAACTGGGCAAATGCCAGGTAGATGTTCAGCATGACAAAGCCAAGCATGAACTTACCGAGGTCGTACTGCTCAGTCTTACGCAGGATCGTTGCCATCGGCTCATACTTCGAGAGCCGGATCGCCGAGTGGACGGCAGCCGCCAGCACAACATAACCCTGGCCGACCAGGAACAGCAGGCCCCACACCGACGAGTACCAGGTCACGTCGAGTGCCATGATGAAGTCGATGGCTACGACGGTCAGCAGACCAACGTAGATCAGAACGCCGATACCCGACAGATTTTCGAACTTGATACGCCAGCGATCGTAGCTGCCCTGCGATCCCCGCTCAGGATCGGCCTCGCGCTCGAGCGACCACTTGTTCAGGAAGTAGGTAAAGGCGCCCATGATCGCGAAGACCACAACCATCTGCACGATGACGCTCATCGGAGAGAGCATGGGCCGCTTGAAGTTAAGGGCGTGTGCCTGGGCCTCAGTGAGCAGCTTGGACTTCAGGCCCTCTTCTACTGCCTCAAAGGTCGGGAAAGCAGCCCAGAGATACAGTTTCTTGGCGAAGACCAGGATCGGAATCAACAGAATGAAGACCAGCGGAAGCGTACGGGTCATCGCCTCCAGAGGACGGCGCAGCAGAAGACCCCACTTACCGCCCGAAACATACTGCAGCATCAGCAGGCAGAGACCGCCGCCACAGAGAGAGAAGGTCATCATCCAGCCCAGCAGGTAGGCGCGCATGACATGGTCCGCGCCGCCGCCGAAAAGGAAGAGGAGCGAGGCGATCGCCGCGACCGCTGCCACAATCAGAGCCCGTGTGCGCCATGCTGCAACAGCCTCAGGCGCCTGCAGCGATGCCGGCAGCGTCTTCGGCCCATGGTGAGCTCCGTGTCCGTGTTGTTCGTGTCCGTGTGCCATTCGTTACGGCCTTAATCCTTCTTCAGATCTCGAAAATTATTCGGTACCCAGATATGCGATCAGGTGATCGATATCCGTGGAAGAGAGCTTCGCGGAAAATGACGGCATCTGAATCTTGCCCGTCGGAATACCCTGCGTCACGACCTGCCGGATACGATCCGGACCAACCCGTCCTACGATGCCCACCAGAGAGGGAATGTTCGGCGGAAGTCCGGTCCGTGCTGCCTGATGGCAAACACTGCAGTTCGCCATATAGGTGGCCTTTCCTGCAGCGATGTCCTCAGGCTTCGGCTTAGTCAGGGCAGCAGTCTTAGCCGTCGCCGGAGCTGCTTCCTTGGTCACCGCGGGGCGTCGTGGTTGGCGTCGGCGTGGCAGACTCGACCGGCTTCGCTACCTCAGGAGCTGCGGGACCCGTGGTATTCGGCACCGACCAGTCACCTGCGAAACCCACCGGCATGCCCTGCTCTTCCGCCAGCTTCGACAGCGGTTTCGCCTCAACACCTGCCGGCACATCGCTCGACTTGGCGTTCTGGCTCAGCTGTAGCGCGCGGATATAGGACGCGATAGCCCAGCGGTCAGCCGGCGTAATCTGCGCCGAGTAATCGGGCATCGCGCCATAACCGTTGGTCATCACGCTGAAGAAGTGGCCGAGCGGCGCGCTGCGCAGGCGTTCCGTATGGAAGTTGCCCGCCAGACGGTAGCCGCGCTCAACGATCTCGCCGGCGCCGTTGCCCACACGCGAGTGGCACGGCGTGCAGTACACATTGAACCGCTCCTGGCCGCGCTTCAATACATCGAGCGTCGCCGGGTAAGGCATGCCGTCGGCTTCCTTGCTGTCCACCAGACCGGTGTAGAAGTAGCTGTCCTCGTGCAACTGGCCACGAGCTACGGTGTTGGTCACCTGAGGACGAGCCGAGCGGCCGTCGGCGAAGATCGTCGTCGAACGCTGCGGAAACATCTTCGGCTGGTCGTGCATGTCCTGACGGCAA
>JAEKKE010000011.1 GCA_019510535.1 Acidobacteriota bacterium | reverse complement strand
AGGTTGAGCACGATCTCGGCGTTGGTGAGCGAGCGGTCGTTGAAGTGCCAGCTGCCTGTGGTCATCGACGGCCCCATCTCGCTTCCCCAGCCGCCAAACAACTCATAGGTCGAGAAGTCGTGTTTGACCAGGTCGTTGCCCCAGCGCACGGCCTCGCGCATGGTGTTGAGTGCGGCTTCGCGAGCCTCCGGAATGGTGGGATCGTAGGCAAGATCGTTGAAGCGCTCCCGGTGACGCCCAAAGCGCACGTCGGGAAGAAGCAGTTTGCGATCGGCACCTGTATGCGCTTGCAGCGGCCGAATCCACAAACCCGGACGTATGCCTTTTGCGCGGATCTGTGCTGTCAGCGCCGCCATGTCGGGAAACGTCTGCTTGTTCTGCCAGCCGTCGTCGACAATGGCGAATGGCTTTGGCCCGTTGGAGAGTGCAAGCGCTGCGACCAGGTCCGCATCGCGCAGAATACCTTCCGCGGTGTTCTTGCCGTAGGCGTAGTACCAGTCATTCGATCCATAGACGGTGGTCTTCGGCAGACGCGGCGAAGGACACATGGTGCGGCAGAAGGCAGAGAGGACGTTAGGAATCGACTCGCCGCCGTTTCCGCGACGGGCGACCAGCGTTGCTGCCTTGAGCACACGTGATCCCAGGTTGACGCCATCTCCGCCGTTGCGCACATCGAGCCAGAGCGTGATTCCCGCTGCGTCGACCTGCCACATGGCGAGACTCGCTGCGCCGGTCTCGACCCCATAGCAGTGTGTGGTGTCGTTCTGGTGGACAGCGCAGTACCAGGGCAGTGGACGTTCGGCGACTACATTGCGCCAGCCTAGGTCTCCGTACGAGCGCTCCCACGCATCGCCCAGCACGAGGACATCTTCGGGATGCCGGATGCTCCAGCGAAGACGCAGGTGTGTCACAGCCAGCGAAGGAGCCGCGAGCGATATGACGGTTCCTGCTTGTGCCTTGTTGAATGTGACCACCAGGTCGCCCGCCCGCCATTCGCCGCCCGAGCGTGTCAAAGGCCGCGAGTTTTCCAGACCTGCAAAGACCGTTACCTGTGCGGGTGTCTCACGAAGGTCGGCGAAGGGCAGCAACGGTTTGGTGCTCTGTGCGCGAAGCGGTGCTGCGGCGAGCGAAGCCGAGGCGGTTGCTCCCAGGATGAGGTCGCGGCGACTCAACGATGCTAGGGGTGTCTTTTTCACAAGGAGAATTATTCACGAAGTGTGTCGGCACGTCTTGGGGGAAGAGATTCTGTTCGATTCAGCCCATGCACTGGGTGCCCCATGTCCCTCGGGGACATGGGCCCGGCCTTCACTATCCCGAACACGTGTATCAAGTTTTTCTGCACTACCGTTCGCGAGTTGGAAATGCGGTCGGGCGAAGCGCGATACCCCACGCTAAACCCCAGCGAACGAGTTCGCCGGGGACCCTCACCCTTCGCGGTAAAACCGCGAAGAATGGGGCAACGAGAACGTACTGCTTCTGAATTTTGTCGATACACCAGGGTTACAAATCCAAATCAACCTGTGATTCCGGCGTCGAACAGCAGATCAACGCATTCCCTCCAGCCGGCTGATCAAGCGGATCAGGAGAATAATGCACGTTGCCGCTCAGCAGACCGCACTCGCACATGTGGCAGACGCCGGTGCGGCAGGACCATCGGACAGAGACATCGCAGGCTTCGGCAAACTCCAACAAACTCCGAAATCTGTTGTCCCAAGGCACCGTGAGATTGCTGCGCGTGAATGAGACAAGGGGGCCGGTTCCAGTCGAAGCAGTGGGCGGATGTGGAAGTTTAACCTCAGCCTTGACGACGCCAGGCTGGATCGAACCTACGGAGCCGAAGACCTCCTGATGAATCGCATCCTGCGGAACCGACAGGGAAGCTAGATCGCGGGTGATGTCGTTTTGAAACGTAGTAGGGCCGCACAGATAGAAATCGGCGTCGAGAGGCATGCCGAGTTTCTGCAAGCGATCAAGGTCCAGGCGCCCTGCTATATCGAAGTCCGTTCCCAGCCGATCTGCAGGATCCGCTTTGCTGTAGACGATCACCGAATGGCTTCCGGGAATGGTTTTCAGCAACCCGCGAGTCTCTTCGGCAAAGACATGCATCTGGGCATTGCGCGTCCCGTAAACCCACCAGACCTCGCGATGAGACGCTGCCTGCTGGGATGCAAGCGCATGCAGCATCGATAGGACCGGCGTTACGCCAATCCCGGCGCTCAGCAGAACGACCGGACGCGTACCGGAGCGCAGTACAAACTCACCTCGTGGCGCACTTACTTCGAGCATGTCGCCGGCCTGGGTTACGTCCACGATGTATTGGCTGCCCGGGCCGGTATCTCGCTTCACGCTGATGCGATATCTCCGGGCATCGGAGGCGCCCGAGATGGAATAGCTACGCACCATAGGGCGCGCACCCTTGTCCGGATAGAGCCGCAAGACAAGATACTGACCTGGCAGTGCAGCCGGCAGAGACGCCCCGTCCTCTGACTCCAGCACGATGGACTTTACCTCGCTGCTCTCCTGGTGAACCGCGGCAACCCGCAGCATGCGAAAGCCATTCCACAACGGTGGAGAGGCAATGGAAGATGTTAGCCCGGCGTTGCCGTTATGCACGCCCTTCTCATCTGCTTTCAGTAACTCTTCAAGTGAGCCCTTCCATCCGCTACTCAGCGCGGGAACCGTCACAGCAACCGCGATGCGTTTAGGATCGTGATTCGGCAGATACAACAAGCCGTCCACTTCGGCGACGGTAATTCGCCCGGGACCATCGGCGACCTTCTGAATCTCATCTCCCGCGCCAACCTCGCCCTCTGTAATCACGCGGAAGTAGAATCCCGGCCTCCGGTGCGAGACGAGCAAGGCGGCCATCTGGGGATTGTTCATGCGGATGCCGAGCCGGTAACAGGTAACGCGAGGCTGCGTCACCTCAAAGACCGCGTTGCCGATGCTGTATCGATCGCCGATATAGACCTCATCATCCGCAAGACCTTCGACGGTGAAGTTCTCTCCAAACTGCCCGTGCTCAAAATCGTTCCGATTGAGTGCCTTCTCCCAATAGCGATAGGAATCGATCTGATAGACCATGACGGCGCGGTGTTCGCCGCCATGGCCGGCAAGGTCGCCCTGGCCATCGCCATCCAGATTCAATCGCCGCGCAAAGACGCGGCCGGAGACGGGGAGCTTCCAGATTCCGGTACGGACCAGCTTGCCTTGCCATTCGACTTCGCGTGGAAGGCCGACATTGACTGAAAGCAGTTTTGCCACACATCCTCCATTTGCAGCGGATTACCTTATGCTGTCCGAGTCAGCAGCTCTAACATCATCTGCCTTGCGCAATGAAGCCGGGCACGCCGGTGTGCACCACGGAATTGAGCCGTTGTCTTGTCTGAATGCTGTTGATTTGGTTAAACGCGTCTTCAGGAAGGGCGGAGATATCGAAGTTTTCTCTCGCGCGAGCCGCGGTCTTCGGTGTGGTGAGTAAGGCTGTACCGCGTTGGACCGCCCATGCCAGCAGGACCTGCGCCGGTGTCTTTCCAACGCGTGCTGCAATCGACAAGATGATGGGGTCCTCCAGCAGCCCGGGCCTCAATCCGTGACCCAGAGGTGCGAACGCTAGCAACACGATTCCATTCTGTTTGCAGAACTCGAAAAGTTCTGTCTCCGGTAGATAAGGGTGTGACTCGACCTGGACTACGGCGGGCTTGATTCTTGCTGCTTCGTAGATAGGCCGAAGTGCGTCCAGCGTAACGTCCGATAGCCCGATCGCCCGGCACCTGCTGTGGTCCACGAGAGTCTCCATGGCTCGCCAGGTATCGAGCAACGTTACTTCCTTGTCGTAAATGACATTGCCGTTCGAATCTCGAGGGTCCTGATCCTCTCCCGGCTGAAAGGCGTACGGAGTGTGAATCAGGTAGAGGTCCAGATACTCAAGCCTGAGCCTTTCCAGGCTTGCCTCAAATGCCGGCTCGACACGCTCCGGCCGATGATTGGTATTCCATAACTTTGTGGTGACGAAGATATCGTCGCGTGTAGCTTCACCGGCGGCTAGCCCGGCGTGTAACGCCTCGCCGACTTCGCGTTCGTTGCGATAACGCTCCGCACCGTCGAAATGCCTGAACCCGGCTTGCAGCGCGCTTCTGGTTGCATTCACTGTTTCGGCTGGATCAGGAATCAGGGTGCCGAAGCCAAGCGCCGGCATACGGCCGGCGCCGTTCTTGAGTGGGATATGGGCCAGCCGGAAATCAAGAGAGTCATTCATGAGGCACCTCTATGTATCCATTAATGCTTCTGATGCCGGATGGCGATCAATTAGACCAAGGTATTGGAGGGCAGGGCTTAAATGGCGGCCAGCATCCCGCGATCTCGAAGGATCTGCAGGATGTCCTGATGTGCGAGGTAGACAAGCACTTTGGGAGTATCGCTCGCCATATCAATCGTGAAGGTAGCAGATACAGGTATCGTGACCTTGCCGTGCGTCTGGGTTTCGAAGTTCATCTCCCATGTGTTGTTGACGACGACGTGACGGTCTGTCGAGGCCGTCACATCGAAGGACTTGAGTGCGGTATAAACAAGGCCGGATGCCTCCAGGAGCTGGCGTCTCTTCGGCAACACCTTAGCGAAGTCTTCAAGCTTGACGATAGCGTTGCCAGACGGACCCGCCGCAACAAAGACATCGGCAAAGTGCGAGATCTCGGCGGGTGTGTCTTTGGAATGACTGCTGGCCGCAAACTTCTGGAAGAACGATGCAACAGCGTCGTGTGAGATAGACATAAAACCTCATAGTAAGTTCTGGAATGAAATTACCTTTAGTATTATATCACATTTCCCCTGTGAATTCAACCACTTGCGCCTTGCCGTGCGTTTGGTGAGGTAATCCTTCCGGCATGGAGGCCATCAAAGACCTCCTGCCATCCCATTTGATGGATGATCATTCTCTCCGCATCTCGGGCAGATTTCGAGCTCATCATGGCGTCCAGTGCGGGCTGCTCACTCGTAGGCCGCTCCAGCGCCGCGGTGACATGTTTGTCATGTGCC
>JAEKKE010000010.1 GCA_019510535.1 Acidobacteriota bacterium | reverse complement strand
CGGCGAAGGCCTTCCAGCTTGATCCAGGTCTGCACGTTGGACTCGGCGAAGGTGCCCTTGACGTTAGCTCCCCATTCGAGGGTTCCGCGCAGGCCGGCATCGGCTCCGGTCAGTACCTTACTGGTCTCGCCGAGCTGGGCTTTGGTCCATACGCCATGCAGGTCGATCGGAACCTGGCTGAAGTTGTCCGCGTGTTTCAGCGTGCCTTCGACCCGCAGAACGCCAGTGTCGCTCGCATCGGTGTCGGTACGCGAGGGATGCGCCTCCAAGCGGATGCGCCACTCATCCGGATTCGGCAGCCAGAGCGCAAACTCGGCCTCGGTAAGAGAGAACGGCGTCTTCTCATTGCCCAGCTTCAGGTTGACGCGGGCGCTGGTGGCTTCGATGTAGGGAAAACGGGGCTTGGCACCGGCCTTGGGCTGCGCTGTAGGAGCGGCGTCCACCTGCGTGGCATGCATCAGGATTGCCTGCAGGTTCCAGCGGCCATTCTCGGCGCGAACCAGGTTCACACTGGGCTCTGTCAGCGAGATGGAGGAGGCCTCCAGCTTTCGCCGCCACAGCGAGCTCAAACGAAGAGTCACGTGGACCTGGTTGGCGCGCATCACCGGCTCTGAGCCGAACTCCGGATCCTCGCTGATGACAAAGTTCTCCAGCGTTAAGCCGGGCGTGGGCAGCATGCTCAGGGTGATGTTGTCGATGTGCACCGGCCGTCCGATGGCCTCGCTGATGCTCTGCGCGACCCGCAGGCGATAGCGGCCCACGTTGATCATGGGCAGCGCAAAGATGGCTACCAGCACAAGAACGATCAGCCCAAGAGCCATGGCGATGCGCCGACGCAGCGAACGCTTCGGTTGTGCGCCGATCTCAGACATCTACTTCACCAGGTGCAGCGTACGCTTCCAGCGCGTCTCGTCGAAGAAGTGCAGAATCACGTGGCCCGCGAAGCTGATGCGGTCGCCGACCGTCTGCTTATTGATCTGGTCTGCCGGAGTCTCGAACGACCAATAGACGAACATGGGCCGGCCAACTATGTTTTCCATGGGGACAAAGCCCCAGAAGCGGCTGTCCAGCGAGTCCAGGCGGTTGTCGCCCATGGCGAAGACTTTGCCCGGAGGAACAACGAGATCCTCTCCCTGGATGTGGGAGGGAAGATCTTCACGCCAGACACCGGGAACGTCTTCTGAGGACATGAAGGACGGCGGAGGATAGAGCGGGAAGTCGTCGCGGAACTCCTGATACTCGCGGATGTTTCCGTTCTCGTCGCGGTCGCCGGGCTTGGAGATGTAGGACTCGTTCTGCTGAACGCCGTTGATGTACAGAATGCCGTTGCGCAGATGAATCTTGTCGCCGGGCACGCCAACCAGACGCTTGACCAGGAACAGATCGGGCCAACCGGGCTTCAGGAAGACGAAGACATCGCCGCGGTGGGGCTGGCGGTAGTGCACCAGCGGCATCCACTTGCTCTGCGGAGCCAGCGTGACACGGTCGACCAGAACATGGTCGCCGATCAGCAACGTCTTCACCATGGAGGCTGAGGGGATCTCAAAGTTCTGGAAGATAAACGTCATGACGAAGAGACCCACGGCCAGAACACTGGCGATGGAGGCAATGCTTTCGAGCAGGGTCTCTTCGCGCTTTTGTTCTTCAGGCTGCTGCTCTTCGTTTGGCAAAGGAACTTTCTCCTCAGCAAGTGTAACTGGTCGGGTCTCCGGAAGGGTCAAAGGGGCGGCTCCGAGGGGCGATCCGGTACCCTGTCCGTCAATTCTTCTAGAATTTCCTAACGCCGATGCCATTCCGTAAACCCAAGCCGCGCGAACCAATGAGTGAAACCGAGCTGCTGGACTACGCTGCCGCCGCCCTGGGCCGCCGCATGCGTACCGTGGCCGAGCTGAAGAAGCTGATGAAAGCCCGCGTGGAAGACTCCACTGAGGGCGAAGCAAAGATCAGCAGGGTGATTGCACGGCTGGAAGAGATGCGCTACCTCTCCGATCCGCGCTTTGCCGCCGACTTCACCCGGCTTCGGCAGGAAAACCAGGCCTTCGGCAAACGCCGCATCGCCAACGATCTGCGGCAGAAGGGGATTGCGTCTCCTCTGATCGAGCAGACACTCACGGCAGCCTTCGAAGACGTGAAAGAGCTGGATCTGGCCCGCGAGCATCTTCGGAAGAAGCGGATTGCGGCGCCGACCAATGAAAAAGAGTCGGCACGGATCGTACGCCGGCTGGCTGCGGCCGGTTTCTCCACCGGCACTATATTTGCGGCGCTCAAGGAACTGAAGGCCAGCGACGATGTGCTGGCCGAGGTTGAAAGTCTGGACGAGATGGAATGAGCGTTTCGCAGGTCATCGCGATCGACTGGTCAGGCCGCATCGATACTGCCGGACAGCGTCGTCACATCTACGCCGCTCGCTGGCACAACGGTAAAGTCACGCTGACCAACGGCCGCACGCGGCAGGAGACGGCAGAGTGGCTGATCAAGCTGGCAAAGGCCGACCCATCGCTGGTCGTGGGCTTCGATTTTTGTTTTTCCTTCCCCGCATGGTTTCTTCGCGAGTTGGAGATGGAGAGCGCTCCGGAGTTCTGGCGGTTGGTAGCCGAACAGCACGGTGAGCGCTGGCTCTCGCGCGAGTGTGAAGACCGCCGCTTCTGGGGCAAGCCGCACAAGCGGCCCGTGGAGTTCTCCGGAGATCGGCTGCATCGCATGCTGCGCGCGACTGATATTGACTGCAAGCTGGTTGCGCTTATTCCGGAAGAAGAGCGCGCGTTACGGGTAAAAGGCATCACCCCCAAATCCGTCTTCCAGATCGGCGGCTCCGGTTCGGTAGGCACGGCATCGCTGCGCGGCATGCCGGTGCTGCTGCAACTACGCGAAGCAGGCTTTTCCGTTTGGCCCTTCGACCGGCCAAAGCTGCCGCTCGTGGTGGAGATGTACACGCGGCTCAATACCGGGCCGGTGCACAAGTCGAACCCGGAGAAGCGTGCGGAGTATCTGCTGCGCAAACGGAAAGAAGATCCAGCCTATGCCGCTCTGCCACGCGGTGTGCTGCAGACGGCCCGTGCCGGGGAAGACGCCTTCGATGCCTTGGTCAGCATGATGGTGATGGTCGAACGGCGTGACCAGTTTCCACGCCTTATTCAGCCGCGCGATCCACTGCATGCGATGGAGGGCTGGACGTGGGCGCCCGACCTGCAAGCAACACAAAAGAAGAAGAGCCGCGGCTGAGACCGCGGCCCTTGTTTCTATCGGTACAAAGGGGTTGAGGCGTGGGAGGGAAGTGCTAACGCCGTCCCTCCTCGCGGTTGATCTGCCGTCCTGCGTGGTTCTGTTCGCGATTGATCTGTTGCCGCTGCTGCGGTGTCATGGCTCCGCCGTTCGCGACACGCTCGTTGTGTACCTGCTGGGCGATTCCAGCCTGCTGGCGATTGTCGCGTGCGGCCTGCGCTGAGTTGAGCTGCCCATCACGCAGTCCGTTGGCCACCCGCTGCTGCTGATAGGCTTCGCGATTGTTCACGGCGTTGGGTGCAACGCGGTTGGCATTGTGGTTGTCGTTGTAGATCTGACGGCTTGCTGCATTCTGTTCGCGGTTGACCTGTTGCCGCTCCTGTGGCGTCAGTGCGCCACCGTTCGCGACACGGTCGTTGTGGACCTGCCGGTCGATGTTGGCCTGTGTCCGTTCCGCCCGGGCAGCCTCGCCGGAGGTCATCTGTCCGCTATGCAATCCATTGGCGATGCGCTGGTCCTGATTGGCTTCACGCTGGTTCGGGTTGAATCGTGCCGCCGCTGCCGCATTCGTCGGGTTGGCATGGAACGAGGCTGGAGTTGCCGCCGCCGTCACTCCAGGGCGTCCGCCGTTCGCGCTGGCGAACTGTGCGCGGTTCTGCGAAGCGAAGGTCTGGTGCTGCATCTGCTCGTTGGTTGCGACGACATGGTTCTCGCCCGTGGCTTTCGCTTCGAACTGAGTCGGACGCGCCTGGATGCCGCCATTACCGCCGTTATAGCTGACGCGGTTGATGGTGGTGTTGTTCACAATCACGGTCTTATTGACGTAGACATTGGTGACGTGAACACTGCCGAAGTTCGCCGCGGCGCTGTTGTAGAAGAAGGTGCCTCCGCGCCACTCGCCTCCGCCAAAGCCGGAGCCGAAGTAGCCGAAGCCATAGTTAACGCCGCCATAGAAGCCGACATGCGGTCCCCAGTAGCCGGGGTGGAAGAGATACGCTCCACCCTCCCAGCCCCAGTAGGCAGGGGTCCACAACAGGCCCGGACGCGGAGGCGCAACCCATACTCCGGGAACCCAGTAATAGCCTCCAGGACCATAAGCCCAGTAGCCAGGGGTCCAGATGTAACCAGGTGCCGGTAGCGGCGGCTGCGTATAAACAGGCAATGCCGGCGGAGCAACGTTGACGGAGATAAACACGCCTGCCTGGCTCTGCGGCACCTGGATAACGGCTGCGGAGAACAGCATCGCGCCGGCAACGAGAACCGTACGACCTCGGGAGAGAAGCGACATGGGGGAAACTCCTGCGACCTTTGTGTCCGCTTCATGCGGCCGGTCCACTCCCTCATACCCTCGCGTTTTAGGAATGTTGCAGCGGAGGAGGAAAATAAATTTCGTCAACAAAAGGCAACGAAAAGCTGCTCCAGGTGTTGTGCGAGCCCATTGCCTCGTTTATGTGGAATGCATTTTTACTTATAACGATGGCGCTGGACCCCGAAGGTAACGGACACTTCTCTCGCGGAGTTTAGGAGGGATTGGCATGACCCAGATCGCGGTGTGGTTTGAGCGGAAGTTTTCCTTTGGATATCCCAAGGAGCTGTTACCGAACCTGATGGCGCGACTGCGCGGTACCCCGGCTCGGTTGGAGGAGGCACTGCGATGCCATACACCTCAGCGACTGATTGCCAGGCCCGAACACGGCTGGTCCGCACAGGAGAATGCCGGACATTTGCTGCAGCTCGAGCCGTTGTGGCTCACGCGTGTGGACGACTTCGTCCGCGGCAGCAATACCCTCACACCGACTGATCTAGCCAATCGCGCGA
>JAEKKE010000294.1 GCA_019510535.1 Acidobacteriota bacterium | reverse complement strand
AACGGTGGTGAAGAGAGCGAAGGCTTCCTCTTTACCGGTGACGAGGGAACGATGGAGATCGCCGGCAACACCGTGACCGTAACCCGCGTTCCGCACGAGAAGGAGCCCGGCTTTACCGTAAGCACCTTCAGTGAGGCGATGCAGAAGGAGACGTTCGCCGAGTATCGCAAGAAGTATCCGGTCACCCATCCCGAGGGAGCGCCTCCGCAGACGATCCAGAAGTACTCTGCCGAAAAGGGCTACGCAGATAACTACGATCACTTCCGGAACTTCTTCAACTCGGTACGAACCCGCAAGCAACCTGTCGAAGATGCCACCTTCGGCTTCCGTGCGGCTGGCGCAGCTCTGTTGGCGAACCGCAGTGCTGAGAAGGGTTCCATCATTCACTGGGATCCGGTCAAGATGACGCTCGGTTGAGACTTCCAGGCCGGTGCGTGGGTCTCTGCACGCACCGGCAACTACCCCCTATGCTAAGGTGACTCGGTTCGGGTAGGATTCCGTTCGCAGTCTTGAAGAGGGGAATTTCGGGCTCACACCTGAGACGACTCATTTTGTAAGCTCTGGAGGCTATACACCGATGAAGAAGCTGTTTTCGATTCCACTGCACCTTGGCGCCGCTGCCCTTATGCTGGCGGCTCCGATAGCCGTCTCTCAGGCTCCGGCCGGTCAGGCCGCCCCTGCGTTTCCGCCAGGGTTCAATCCGCGTGGTTCTGCGCCGTATGACTACAACGACAACACCGGTTTTACGCCGCTCTTCGACGGCAGCAGCCTGAAGGGTTGGGACGGCGACACCTCGCTGTGGTCTGTCAAAGATGGCGCCATCTACATCCATCCGAGCTGCGAGCACCCCACCGGCACGGTGTATCTGATCTGGCAGGGAGGCGAGCCTGCGGACTTCATTCTGAAGTATGACTTTAAGGGCACAGAGCGTGTGAACGGCGGTATGCAGTTCCGCAGCTATCTCTCAGAGAAGCCAACGGGTACCGTCTATCCGCCACGTCAGCGGATGGGTGGCGGCGGGGCTCCTCGTCCCGCTGGAGCTGGGGCAGGTGCTGCTGCCGGCGCTGGGCAGGGAGCAGCTCGTCCAGCTGGTGCGCCGCCGCGTCCGCCGGCATGCGCGAACCCTGGAACTCCTCCAAGCAAGGAATCGCAGGCCAAGTGGGATCTCTTTGGACCGCAGGCCGACTTCGACGCCGGCAACATGTGGTCGGGTATGTTCTATGAGCAGGGTGGCCGTTCCATCATCTCTCCCCCGGGACACGCCATCCTCGCCGAACCTGGCAAGCCGACCCTGACGACGGCAACCATTGCGGAGAAGGATCAGTTGAATCAGTGGTTTAAGAAGGATGACTGGAACTCGTTCATGATCATTGCCAAGGGCAATACGACCCAGATCTTCATGAACGGTCACCTCGTCACCTCATTTGTCGATCTCGACCCGAAGTACTTCCGCGCCAGCGGCAAGCTCGGTATCGAGGTGGAATCGACTGGCGAGTATTCGGTAAAGAATGTGTACCTCAAAGAACTGAAGTAACCTAAGCTAGCCATCAAGGCGCCAGCAACGCCCCGCCTCGTGCGGGGCGTTGGCGTTTGCGGGGAGAGATCGAATGCTGGCCGACCGGCGGGAACGATTCAACGCGGGATTTACCTCGGAAAAGTACAGCGAGATGCAGCGGCTGATGGACCAGCGCACACGCGCCAGCGTCCAGTTCCGCATGGCAGAGACGCCATGTTTCTTCGCCGCGGAGACGCTCGACGAGATGGTGAACGCGGGGGAAGAGCTTACCCTGCAACTAACCGAAAGCGCGGAGTACATGCGGGACTCCGCAGCAACCGTGCCGGAGCGATACCGCGTGCCTCAGGAGAGCCGCCGGCCTCTCTTCCTGGCCATCGATTTCGGGCTGGTTCGCGAGCCGGATGGTACGCTGCGCCCTCGTCTGGTCGAAATGCAAGCCTTTCCTTCGATCTTCGGTTATCAGGCAGCCCTGTCCAGTGCCTACGCGGAGGTCTTCGGGATCGAGGACTGCTCCTGGTTCCTGGGCGGCTTGGACGAGGCCGGCTACTGGGAGCTGCTGCGACGGGAGATTGTCGGCTCTCACGACCCGGAACAGGTAGTTCTGGCCGAGGTAACTCCCACCGAGCAGAAGACACTGCCGGACTTTCACGTGCATGCCGACCGCCTCGGTATCCGGATCGTGGACGTAACCGCTCTGAAGCGGCGGGGTCGGGGGCTGGTGTACGAATCCGATGGCCGTGAGATTCCGGTCAAGCGTATCTACAACCGGGCGATCGTCGATGAGATGGAGCGGAAGGGAATTGTTCCAGGCTTCGACTACCGGGAGGAGCTCGAGGTCGAGTGGGCCGGTCACCCGAACTGGTACTTCCGTATCAGCAAGTTTTCGCTTCCATATTTGCGTCACAGAACGGTTCCGGCTGCGGTCTTTCTGGACGACTGGATGGCCGGCATAGGCCGCGACAGACTTCCTGAAAAACGCGAGCAATGGATTCTGAAGCCCTTGTATTCCTTTGCAGGGAAAGGAATTACGTTCGCCCCGGAGGAGACCATGCTGCGCTCGATTCCGGAGACGGAGCGCCGGAATTACCTATTGCAGGAGCGGGTTCAGTTTGAGCCGGTCATCCAGACACCGCAGGGAGCGACCCAGGCCGAGGTGAGGATTCTCTATCTCTGGCCGGAGGGAAAACGGATGCAGCCGATGATCAGCCTGGTGCGAATGGGCCGCGGGCTGATGATGGGAGTCGACCATAACCGCGATAAAACCTGGGTCGGCGGCTCCGCCGGGTTCTTCCCAAAACGGTAACTTCTTGTTTCAAATTTGAGGTAGCGGGTATTTGTAAATGAGTTACACTGGGGTCCACCGTGGTAACCAAGAAGAGGGTAAGAGGTTACAAGGGCCCCAATTCCGCGGGAGAAATCGTATGTCCTATCTGCCTCCCAGCTTCGCTCTGACGAAAGACCCTGTACGCACCGCCGTGCGATTTCCCCTACGGCTGCAAGTGAGTCTGCAGACCCCCGAAGGCATACTCGAGGCAATGACAGAGAATGTTTCCGCCAGCGGTCTGTTGCTGGTAGCCCGTAAGTTGCCGGGAGTAGACACAAAGGTGGAATTTACGATGGCCATGCCGTCCGCCATTATGGGTACGTCTACGGATGTCAAGGTGCATTGTGTGGGCAGGGTTGTACGTCATCAGCAGTCCGAAAATGAGCAAAAAGCGGCTGTGGTGATCGATGAGTATTCTCTTGAGGCAAGCTGAGTATGAGCGGGAACGAACCGATCCAGGACGTGGATGTAACTGAAGGACAAACCGGTGCAGGTAGCGCCATTCGTGTGATTCTGGCTGACTCCCAGGCCATCTACCGTGTGGGCATGCGAAAGATTTTTGCCGTTGAAGACGATATCCGTGTCGTCGCTCAGGCGGAGAATCTTCCCAATCTTTATCAGGCGCTGCAGCGCTATCCGACCGATGTGGTGTTGCTTGAAGGGCAGATGATCGCCGGCACCATCGACGCTATTCCCGAGCTGGTCAAGCGAGCTCCGGACGCCAAGATCATTGTCCAGGTGGTGGAGACTGATGAGGCAAATACCGTGGAACTGTATCGCCGCGGCGTGCGTGGTGTCGTAGCCCGATCTATCTCTCCCGATCTGCTGGTTAAGTGCGTCCGCAAGATCGCGGCCGGTGAGACCTGGATCGACAATCAGTCGATCAACTGGGTCATCGAGGCGTATCGAGCACAGGCGACGACTCTCACCAACCCGAAGGTGCAGCCACGCCTGTCGCCCAAGGAGATCTCGATCATCTCCTGCATTACGCGCGGCATGCGGAACAAGGAGATCGCCTTCCAGCTAGGCACTACCGAACAGGTGATCAAGAATTACCTGCGTAAGATCTATGACAAGCTGGGCGTAAGCGATCGCCTGGAGTTGGCGCTCTACTGCCTGCATCATCAGTTGCTCAAGCGCTACATGCAGGATGGAGAAAACAGTGGCGCCTCCGGACCGGCCAACACCACCGAGATTTCACTGCCGAACTAAACAGCTTGTCTATTGAGTCAAACAAGAAGGCGTGGCCATAGGCCACGCCCTTTCTCTTGCATGCGTAAACGGTGGTTTAGGTCTCCGGATAGAGCAGTTCCGTGAACCGGGGATCATCGGCCATGTCCTGAAAGTCAGAGTCGGAACGTGCCTGGATACGGCGCTGCGGATTCATGCTGATGGCGGCGGTCAGGTGCTCCAGACAGGCAGTAAAGTCTCCTGTCATCGACGACAGCACTGCCAGGCCGTAAAGAGCGAAGTCACTCTGTGGATTCTTCTTTAGGATTTCATCGAAATGTTCGCGTGCGTCGGCGTAGTTACCGTCGTTCAACAGAACAACGGCGTAGTCGCAGCGCTCTTCTTCTGACGCAAACTTCGCAGCAACCTTCTCTGTCTGTTTGGCACAGGCGGTACGGAACGTGCGGATGCGATCTGCGAGCTCGAACGGAGCATCGGGAAGGAGCTTTTCAAAAGCGGCGAAAGCCTTATCGAACTTGCCGGACTGCATCAACTGGACGGCAGCGGAGAACTGTTCGAGGGCCTGCTGACGAGCAGCATCGGGGGCGGGCTGGGCAGCGATGGTGCGAGGCATGCGACGTATATTGTTTGCTGTTTTGGCTTTGGTCGTGGCCATGGTTGCGGTTCCAGTTGATTCAGACGCAAGGGTTATGTGCAAGGGGTAGCGTCTAAAAGAGTCGTTGGTGATTTATACGCAGGATACGCGCACAGGTCAAGAAACGCCAAACTCCGGCTAGAGCATTTTCGCTGTAGGTCTAGAGCAGGGCTTCCGCATCCATGGGCGTTTTCCGCAATGAAAACGCCGCTTTACGCCCCTCCCAGGAATACCCGGCAACAGGGAAAATGCTTCAGACGTTCCTCCGAGCATAAAGCACAGGATTCAGTGTCGGATCGTTGTACATCTTCAACTGCCGGTACAGCTTGAAGCGGCGCCTGCCGCCTGTGATATCGCTCCAAAGAGCGTCCAGGCAACCGGCAAGATCGGTGCGTTGTTCCGTGAGCAT
>JAEKKE010000293.1 GCA_019510535.1 Acidobacteriota bacterium | reverse complement strand
TTGACGCTCATAACCTTGCACTTCAACCATCTGCCAATCACCACGATCAGATCCTCTTTCACGGTCAGGCTCGTATCCTCGCCGACGGCGGTCAAATCTCCCAGGATGGCAACACTCTGCAGGTGGTCAAGGCCAATCGGGTGACTGTCCTTATCGCCGCTGCGACTGATTTCAAAGGCGGCCGCTTTCAAGGAAGCAATCCCGTCCTGCAGGACCAAGCCACACTCAACCGCGCCCAGAAGAAAAGCTATGAGCAACTCCGGGAAGCGGCCACACGTGACGTGAGCAGTTACATGCAGCGAATGCATCTTGCTCTAGGCACGTCCGATCCAGAACGCGAGGCTCTACCGACGAACGAGCGCTTGCGCCGCGTCTCGGCGGGAGGCAACGACCTCGGTCTGCAATCGCTGTACTTTCAGTTTGCTCGATACCTTCTGGTTGGATCGAGTCGGCCCGGCGGCCTTCCGGCCAACCTGCAAGGTCTATGGGCTGCGGGCATTAGCAACCCCTGGGGCTCCAAGTTCACCATCAATATCAACACCGAAATGAACTACTGGCTTGCGGAGCCTGGGAACCTCGGTGATCTGCACCAACCGCTCTTTGATCTCGTCGACATGGTGCGCAGTCCTGGCAGCGGTACAGGCACGGAGGTCGCACGAAAATACTACGGCGCACAAGGTTTCGTCATCCACCACAACACTGATATATGGGGAGACGCCCATCCCATTGATGGTGTCCCTTATGGTATCTGGCCGATGGGCGGAGCGTGGCTGACGTTGCATGCCTGGGACCACTACGCGTTCTCGCTCGACCGCGACTTTCTCCGTACGCGGGCATGGCCTCTGCTGCACGACGCGTCTCTCTTTTTTCTGGATTACCTCGTCGACGACGGTACCGGTCATCTCGTCACCGGTCCATCACTGTCTCCAGAAAACAAGTACAAGATGGCTGATGGCACATCGCATTCCATAACGATGGGCCCGACGATGGATATCGAAATCGTGCGGGAGCTCTTCACGCGTACGCTGCAGGCGGGAGATATTTTGCACGAAGACCCAGCTTTCCTTAGCCGTGTTCGGGCGGCAGAGTCCAAGCTGCTTCCGTTGCAGATCGGACAGCGAGGCAATCTGCAGGAATGGCCGCTCGATTACGATGATGCGGAGCCCGGACATCGGCATATTTCGCATCTTTGGGGGATCTTCCCCGGGACACAGATCGACCGGTGGCATACACCTGACCTTGCCCGCGCTGCGCAAAATACATTGCAGGCGAGACTGGAGCATGGAGGTGGCCAGACGGGATGGTCGCGCGCGTGGGTCGTTAATTATTGGGATCGCCTGGGCGAAGGGGAAAAGGCCTATGAAAGTATGCAGGTCCTCTTTCGCCAATCGACGTTCCCAAACATGATGGACACCCATCCTCCGGGTGTCTTCCAGATTGACGGTAACCTCGGCGCCGCTAACGGTATGCTCGAAGCTCTGGTACAGTCCCGCTGGTATCCCGATCACACTGAAGTCGACCTATTCCCAGCGCTGCCTTCGGAATGGTCGCAGGGAAGCGTAACCGGACTGCGCCTCCGGGGCGACGGTACCCTCGACCTGCAGTGGCAACCGCAGGGAGCGACCATACATTGGCATGCCAACCGCACTGGGCCTGTCGATCTCCGCTTCCCACAAGCCGTCGATCCCCGCAAAGTGATCATTGATGGCAAGCCTGCACTTACGTCACAGATTAACAGTCAGGTTGTGCGCCTCAATATGACTGGAGGACACATCTACACGCTCCATTTTTGACGGACGAGGAACCCAGGCAACAGACCATCGTTCGAGCCTCATAAGCCTCTTTTCCAGGGGGGAATTGTACGGAGACAGACAGCTGCCTATGATCGGCGGCTCGCTGTCCAGGCCAGACAGGCAATCGTTTTTCTTGGAGAAAAAATAAAGATAAATACGTTTTTATCAGTTGACGTCGGATGCCGTGATTCTTTAAGTTTTGGTCGCGAAATTTATCTGATTTTTCTGTAGGTGAAAACGCATCGGGCAGAGTTTGTCAACGAGTCTCAGCAGGTCCGTGCAGTGAGAACAGACGTGAGGTTGTCCGCGTCGGGACCGAGTGGGAGCAGCCAGATTGGGTGAGCTGAAGCGTAGTGAGGAGGAAGCGGGCGTGGTGGAAAACGATGTAGCAAATGATAGGCAGTCTTCAATGAACCGCCGACAGTTCCTGGAATGCGCTGTAGGCGCGACAGCGATGCTTGGTCTCGGTAGTCCTGCGTTTGGGCAGAACCCGGCCTCGGGAAGTGAGGACCGCCTACCGGACGGCTCAGTGTACGTCTCATGGGAGCAGCCACTGAAGTTCTCTAAGACCTACTACGTCGACAATGGTTCTGCTCATGCCAGTGACAACGGTCCTGGCACTGAGGCGAAACCTTTCCGCACAATAAACAAGGCCGCTCAGGTGCTGCAGCCTGGCGAGCCCGTGGTGATTGCCGCTGGAACATATCGCGAGTGCGTGAAGCCGGCGCGTGGGGGAACGAGCCCGTACAAGATGATCAGCTACGAGGCTGCTCCCGGAGCGAAGCTTTACATCAAGGGATCAGAGGTGGTGAAGGATGGATGGACGCAGGACCCGGCGGTCGCTTTTGGCCGGCCTGGCGCCACGCCTCCTCCTCCGCAGGCACCTACGTGGGGATTCCAGCTCACGGGAGCGATGTTCCCGGATGCCTACAATCCGTTTGCGCTGGCCAGCGTTGCCGGCGACCGCGTCTGGCTGGACACCAAGGCTGTGGACATGGGGCCATACTTCCGCCGCCGTGGTCTGGTGTTTGCGGACGGCAAGCCGTTGGAGCCGGTGGAGCTGCAGCGTGAGCTGGTGAGCCCGAACCTGCCTGGGCCGCCGCCGCCTGGAGCACCGCCGTCAATGGCCGGGACGCCGCCGCGTACACGCAACGGACCGATGATGCAGGAGCTTGGTGGAACCAAGGATGACAGGTTCTACACCGATGCGAATGGCCAATCGATCCACATCCGTTTGGCGAGCGGGACACCGGTTGATCACACGATCGAGATCACGATTCGCGAACAGGTGTTTGTGCCCGAGAACCGTGGGACCAGTTACATCCGTTTGAAGGGAATCACCTTCGCGCATGCCGGTAATGGATTTCCGCTGCCGCAGCGTGGAGCCATGGTGGATACCAACGGTGGAGGACGCTGGGTATTCGAAGACAACACCTTTGAGTGGGCGAATGCTATTGGCCTGGAGATTGGCGGACTGGCCCCAGCAGGCTCGCAGCAGCCTAACAGCGCTCACATCATCCGCAATAACACCTTCCGCTACAACGGCATTGAAGGCGTAGCGGGCATTGGTTCGCGCGACGTGCTGATTGATAACAATTTGTTCGAGTGGAATTGCTGGGCCGATGCGGAACGCGAGTGGGAGTCTGCTGCGGCGAAGTTCCACCGGGCGCAGAACATGATGTTCCGTCGGAATGTGATTCGTCATACCCGCCACGGCAACGGGATCTGGTTGGACAGCGGTGACGTGAACTGCCGTATCACGAGTAATATCTTTGCCGACACGCTGACGGTGAGCGCGGCGATCCACATGGAGATGAACCCACAGCATAACCAGATTGATAACAACATCATCTGGGATGTGCGCAATGCTGAGCCGGGTACTCCGGGGCAGCGTGGATGCGCGGGTTCGGGCATCTTCATTAACGCGAGCGACAAGATTGTTGTTGCGCAGAACCTGATCGGCAAATGCGACAACTCGGGCATCTTTGCGATTGTTCGTCCGGACCGCGCAGGCAGCGGTTCTGCGTCAGAGAACAAGATCAGCAACAACATCTTCTCAACGTTGGGCAAGTCGGCAATCGTGTTTCTCACGGAGAAAAACGAGTCCGACGGCAACGTGTATGCATCGTTGCCTAACGACTTCCAAGGGTTCTTTGCGGGCGAACAGAAGCAGTGGTTCAGCCTGGCGGACTGGCGAGCGAAGTATGGCTGGGACAAGAACTCAGTCGTGGCCGATGTGCAGGTGAGCTTCGACCCGGACAAGCTGGAGTTGTCGATCAATAGCCCGCAGCCGTTGCCGAAGGTCAGTGCGATAAATCAGATTGACCACGACATTCTTGGTAACACGGCGGGGGCGACAAGAGTTGCCGGACCGCTGGCTGATCCGGGATCGAAGCGTGTATGGAAGGTTGACCCACGCCGCACCTTTGCTTAGACGAGAAGGCTTATGTCGGGCGAGATGCTTGTGGCTATAAGCAACGCAGAAGGTTGGACGGAAACCGAGTGATGAGAACGAAGACCATTGACGCGGCGATCGTAGGAACCATCGTAGCGGTGTGTGCGGCAACTGCTCTGACTCAGCGGAGCAGAGACGTGGCAGGCAGTCCGATTGATTCGGGCCACATTCGCTATTCTTCACTGTCCCAAATCAATGCCGGCAATGTAAATGCTCTAAAGCCGGTCTGGGTCTACGACACGGGAGTAAAGGGCAGGGGCTGGGAAGGTAATCCCTTTGTGGTTGATGGCGTCATGTATCTTTCCATACCTGGAGGCGCCTCCGCCCTGGATCCGGAGACCGGAAAAGAGCTGTGGAGGTTTGTCCCCCAAGGTCTCTCCAGGCCAGGACGTGATCGGGGCGTTGCCTATTGGCCAGGAGACGGCGCGCTGAGCGCCAGAATCCTCTACGCTACGGCAGACCGGCTTTATGCGCTCGATGCAAAGACCGGCTTGCCTATTCCGGCTTTCGGCAAGGACGGAATGGTGAATCTGCGCGATGAGGTCGCAGATAAGTATCCGGATGCTCTTTACACAATCTCGTCGCCCGCCGCGATCTACAAGAATCTCGCAATCATCTCGCCTTCCACGCAGGAGTTTGGCAGCAAAGGCCCCAGTGGTGATCCCCGAGCCTTCGATGTCCGGACCGGGAAGCAGGTTTGGCGCTTCCATACCGTACCCCAACCAGGGGAGCCTCTGGACGGTTCATGGGGGCCGGGGTAGATCCGACGACCGGCCTCGTGTTCATCCCGATTGGAAATCCCGACGACAGTTACAACGGTATTGATCGCCCCGGAAATAACTACTATGCGAACTCAATCATTGCGCTCGACGCCACTACGGGAAAGTTGAAATGGTTTTACCAGATGACGCATCACGATATTACAGATGTCGATGCGGCTGCTGCGCCAAGCCTGATTGACATACATCGCAACGGACAAGTCATTCCAGCGTTGGTGGAAGTGCCGAAATCGGGGATTGCATTTATTCTTGATCGGCGTACCGGCAAGCCTGTGTTTGGAGAAGAGGAACGCCCGATCCCTCAAAGCGATGTTCCCGGCGAACATAGTTCACCGACTCAGCCGTTTCCGCTCAAGCCGGAGCCTCTCGCGAGAATGCGCATAAGTCGGGATGACATCACCACCGTTACTCCTGAAGCTCACGACTACTGCACTGCATCGTGGGATAAGCAGCAGATGCACAATGACGGTCCTTACACGCCGGTCAGCACAAAAGGCACCACGGTTTTCGCGCCGGGGACATCAGGGGGCGGGAACTGGGGTGGCGTCTCCACCGATCCTCATCTGGGCTACTTCTTCGTCAATGTGTCGAATATGCCTACCACCAGCCGGATGGTTCCTGATGGTGCAGGTGGCTATAAGCTGCAAGGGGCTTATGGGCGCTTCAATGATATGAAGGGGTGGCCATGCGTCCGTCCACCGTGGGGCGAACTTATTGCTGTGAACGCGAACACGGGAGACATTGCATGGCGCTCACCCCTTGGCGTATCGGATGATTTCGGCGCGGCAGGCAAGAGCACCGGTACCCCTAACCTGGGTGGATCGATAGCCACTGCAGGAGGCTTGGTCTTCATTGGAGCCACAGTGGATTCGCGCTTCCATGCTTTTGATTCACACACGGGGAAGGAAGTCTGGACGGCCACGTTGCCAGCTCCCGCAGTTTCAACTTCTCTCACTTTTCAAGGTAAGAGCGGACGTCAATATGTGGTCGTTCCCGATGGCGGCCCCGGCACCATCGGTATGCCCGGCCGTTTTTTGAGCTATCACGCGATCCTGATTGCGTACGCGCTGCCAAAGGCTGGCGAGAGTGCGATCGATCTTGCTCAGTATGCGCCAGTACCTGCGCCTCGCCCACCAGGTGTTGGAAACCAGATCGCTGCTGGTGGGGTATCGTCGCCCGGTCCGGGAGCCGAGCCGATCTTGCCAGCCGGCGACGGAAGAGAGGATGTGATCTCCATGTGCGGCAAGTGTCATGGCGTCAGCACCGCAGTGGCAAATCGTCGCTCGCCGGACGGATGGCGAGACCTTATTCAGGACATGCGGTCACGCGGTGCACAGGGAGATGACGCAAAGGCTGCCAGAGTCCGGGACTACCTTTCGCGCTATTTTGGGTTGCTACCGGCGCCTGCGGAACCGGGACCAACGGGCCGGTGAAAGAAGATGAGAAACGGGACCGTCACGACCATCGAAGCAGTTATTCAACATAAGCTGATCTGCGTCATCACGGATGTTTAGCTGTAGGCAGTCGCGCTCAGAGAGCGCTTTAGCTTTTGCACTGAAGGAGAAATATGGATAGAAGATCGTTGTTGAAGTATTCAGCGTTAGTGGGCATCGCTCGGCCATTTGTTTCGACCGCAATCGCGGAGGCGCAGGCTTCTAAAGAGCAAGTTCAAAAGGCCATTGTTTTGTACTGCGATCTCGCGGTCGATCCGGCGCGCGAGCGGGAGATGTTGCATCAATTTCATACCCAGTTCAAACCTGCGGCGGAGAAGTTCGAAGGATATATCGACGTCAAGATCGTGAAGCTCCGCAAGGTAGTGCAAGGACGTCCAGCCCCGGCGGCGAATATAAATTACCGCTTCCAGCTAACGTACAGGAGCGAAGAGCTCCGACAGCGCTGGATTTCCTCCGATGTCCACAAACGCGTATGGCCCCTCATCGAAAATACCGTGCTCAATCGGGACTATCTTGTATTGCTAACGGACAATGCTTAGCGCCGGGTAGTTTGCGCTAGAACAAAAGCATCGCCCAGTATTTGAGAGATCGAAATGGAGAGCCGAATGCGTCCGAACGTGAGATGGATCGTAGCTGGTATTGCGAGCATTGCCCTGTCTGGGGTGGTTGTGAGTCAGACTCCGGATGCGGGGAAACGCATCGTAAGCGGAGCGGAAATAGTACGGTTTGATCCTGGTTTGGATGCTGTCATTGCCCCGGGAACAAAGATCGAGAAGGTTGCGAGCGGCTTCGTGTTTGCTGAGGGCCCGATGTGGCGTTCAGGGCGCCTGTGGTTCTCCGACGTCAAGGGAAACAAGATGTATGCACTCACGCCCGACGGCAAATCGGTCGTTTTAATGGACCACTCGGGTGGCGTCGACAACGTGCGTCCTGACGGAGGGTTCAAGGGTTCGAACGGCATTGCGCCCGCCAAGGATGGCAGCGTGCTCGTGACCCAGCATGCAGCCCGAAGGATCCTGCGCCTCGATGAGCATCTGAAGCCCTCCACGTTCCTCGACCGCTTCGAAGGGAAGAGATTCAACAGTCCGAACGACCTGGTTTTCACACCGGATGGGGCGCTATGGTTCACCGATCCACCTTATGGACTCGATCGGCAGGACAGCGATCCGGCAAAGGAATTGAGATTCAACGGCGTGTT